>JAJZQK010000072.1 GCA_021847625.1 Chloroflexota bacterium | reverse complement strand
GATCTTGGGTACCATCCTGGCGGTGATGTTCCTGGGGCTCGGCGTTCTTATCGTCGGTACAGGGGTAATTCCCTCGCCCGACCAGACGCTGATTTCGCTTCTGGCTCGCGGTGTATTCGGTGACACGGTCTTCTACTACGTGATCCAGGGTGCGGCTGTCCTTATCCTAATACTCGCCGCCAACACTGCCTACGCGGATTTCCCGCGGCTGTCGTCGCTCCTTGCGCGTGACGACTATGCGCCCCACCAGCTGGCCTTCCGTGGCGAGCGGCTCGCCTTCACCAACGGCATCATCCTGCTCGGGGTCCTCAGCGCGTTACTGATCGTGATGTTTGGCGGCTCAACCGGAGCGCTACTGCCGCTCTACGCGGTGAGCGTGTTTGCGGCCTTCACCTTCTCACAGGCTGGAATGGTGCGCCACTGGTATACCGAGCGGAGTGACGGCTGGCGACTCAAGGCAGCAGTGAATGCCGTCGGCGCCACGATGACGGGTCTGGTGACGTTCTTCGCCGCGAGCACGAACTTCATGAACCGCGACTTGCCACTCGTCGACTGGCTTCCCGTCGGCTACGGATCGTGGCTGGTGTTCCTCATCGTGCCATCCTTCGTCTGGCTCTTCATGCGCGTGCACGGCCACTATCGAAAGGCGGAGCAGGCTGTCTCTTTGGACACGCCGCCGAACCTGGAGAGGCCCTTGCGGAACGTCGTGGTCGTGCCGATTTCCCGGCTCAACCAACCGACGCTCGAGGCCCTCCGCTATGCCCGAAGCCTGTCGGCGAACGTGACGGCGGTGCATGTGGCGTTCGACCCCGAGAGGGCACGGGAGATCGAGGCAGCCTGGGGGCAATGGAGCAAGCACGTGCCGTTGGCCATCATAGAGTCGCCTTATCGCAGCCTCACCGCACCGCTGCTCTCTTACATAACGGAGCTGAAGAGGGTAGAGGGCGCCGACGTGGTGACCGTGGTGCTGCCGGAGTACGTCCCTTCTTCATGGTGGGAACACCTGCTGCATGGCCAGTCGGCGCAGTTCCTGAAGCTCGCGCTCTACTTCAAGCCTGGCTTTGTGGTCACAAGCGTGCCATATCACGAGAATGCTTGACACGGCGGGTCGCTTCGTAACAGCAGAGACGTTCAATCGGTAGTGGGCATAGGGTATTAGACTGGCGGGACCGCGGGGGGTAGTTCCACCGCGCGCGGCGGGACCGCCGTCGGTCGTCCTGGCGTGCGCGCCACGCGTGCAGGCCGACGATCCATATGAGATTGCCAAACCGGTCGTCCTGGCGTGCGCGCCACGCGGGTGTATAATCTGTAGCGACTATGAAGCACGGTTCACGCACCTGGGTTAGCAGTAGACTGGTCGGCTACGTCGTCGGGCTCGCGACGGTGGCGGTGATTAGCGGCCTGATTGGGCTGGTGTCGAGCTACGTTCGCATCGCCAACGTCTCGATGCTCTATCTGACCGCCGTGCTCGCGGCTGCCGTTGTCTATGGCCGCGGCCCGGCGGTCCTCGTGTCCCTATCCGCTTTCCTAGTGTTTGACTGGTTCTTCACCCAGCCGGAACACACCTTCACAGTCGCCGATCCGGCCGAGTGGGTAGCGCTGCTGCTCTTCCTCGCCACGGCGGTCGCCACCGGCCATGTAGCCGCCGGGGAGCGTCGTCGGGCCATGGAGGCAGAGCAGCGCGAACGGGAGGCGGCGGTCCTCTATGACTTCGTGCGCCTGATGAACGACCCCGACTTGGGGCGGGCCCTGTGCAGCCTAGCGGAGCGATTGCGCAGTGAATTTGCCCTCGACGGCGTGGCCATCGATATAGACCACGGCCGGACGAGGGCTAGGGCAACTGCCGGCGAGGAGGGCGCGCTCGAGATCGCCGTTCTGGCTCGCAACGCTCCCGCCAAGTTCCTCGGCGAAGGCCGCCTGCCTACCGGGGAACAGCGCGGCACACCGGGCCGTTGGGTCCGTATCAGGCCGCCTCACCTACCTGGCAGAGCTGTGACAGGTAGCATGGATAGGCTTCACGTGGTGCCCATAAGGATAGGCGACAGGCAGGTCGGGCAGATCGCACTGATGCGGTCGCCGCGCTCCCCGCATCTGAGCAATCTGGACGACAGGCTGCTGTCCACGGTGGCTGCGCAGATGGGTACCGCCGTGGAGAACACTCGCCTGCGCCAGGAGGCCATCGATGCGGAGGTGCTACGCCGCACGGACGAACTGAAGAGCGCGTTGCTCAACGCCGTTTCCCACGATTTGCGCACACCCCTGTCCTCCATCATCGCCTCGGCCAGCAGCTTGCGCCAGCAGGACGTGGCCTGGACCGAGGAGGACAAGCAGGAGTTCGCCGCTGCCATCGAAGAGGAGGCGCTGCGACTCAACCAGATCGTCGGCAATCTGCTCGACCTCTCGCGGATTGAGGGCGGCACCCTTAGGCCGGAGAAGGGCTGGTACGACCTGGGGGCGCTCATCGACAACCTGCTTGGCAGGCTGCGTCCTCTTGTGGCGACGCACCCCGTCAAGTGCGAGGTGGATGATGGTTTGCCGCCCGTGTTCCTCGACTACGTCGAGATCGATCAAGTGCTGTCCAACCTGGTGGAGAATGCCGCAAAGTATACCCCTGCCGGCACTGAGATCACCGTCTCTGCCAAACTCGAAGGGGACAACCTGCGTGTCGAAGTGGTCGATCGCGGCCCGGGCGTGCCGCCTGCCGACTCAACCCGGCTCTTCGAGCCGTTCTACCGCCCGCAGGTGCCGGGGCCCCGGCCGAAGGGCACGGGAATGGGTTTGGCTGTGGCCAAGGGGCTGGTGGAGGCACACGGGGGGCGAATTTGGGTCAGTAGCCGTGAGGGTGGCGGTGCCCGCTTCGTCTTCACGCTGCCCATCGACACAGACGGCGAGTCCGTTCGTGCGTATGGAGGGGCGAGAGAATGAGCCGGCCCGTGGGAGCTCGGGTTCTGATCGTCGACGACGAACCGGCGATCCTGCGGGCCGTGCGCACGATCCTCGCCCGGCACGGCTTCCAAGTTGAGACGGCCGGCACGGGTGGCCAGGCGTTAGACCGCGTCGCCTATGGCCATCCCGACCTCATTCTGCTCGACCTTGGCCTGCCCGACATGGACGGGCTTGACGTCCTGCGCGAGGTGCGTGGGCGAGGCGACGTTCCCGTGGTAATACTCTCCGTTCGAGGCGCCGAAGGGGAGAAGGTGAAGGCCTTCGACCTCGGTGCCGACGACTACTTGACCAAGCCGTTCGGCATGGAAGAGCTAGTGGCACGCGTGCGGGTGGCGTTACGCCACTCCGTCAAGGGGGGTCGCGGCACTGGCGCCATCTTCCGCACAGGCAATCTGACCGTCGATCTCGAGCGACGCTACGTTACCCTCGGCGGCAACGAGGTGCATCTGACTCCCACCGAGTACGAACTCCTTAAGGCGTTCATTAGCCACCCCAATAAGCTGCTCACCGATAGGATGCTGCTCCAGCAGGTATGGGGGCCGGAATACGGCGAAGAGAGCCACTACCTGCACGTCTACGTGGCTCGGCTGCGCAAGAAGATCGAGGTCGATCCCCAGAACCCCTGCTACCTCATCACCGAGCCCGGCGTCGGCTATCGCCTGCTTGTCGACGAGATCTGAATCGACTCTCGATTGCCCGCTTCCGTTCCATCTCTGGCCTTCTCCCTTTGCGGCGCGTCCAAGTAATCAAGTAACGTTGATCGATTACTGAGCCCAGCGGCCCCTGCGTTGACACGCCCTTGATGCCCTTCGGGTTAGAAATGAGCCAGAGCGCTTCCAGGGAGGCCAACGTGAAACTAGTTCATCTGTCCTTGCAGGACGAGTCACGTAGTCTGTCACAGAGCGGGATGGCGAGCGACTGGCTCGTGAACCTCAGGAACGCCTGCTCGACGTTACAGCGGACGTCACCGGATGTAATCTCAAGCGTCTCCGTCACCGGCCATCTGGCATACGGAAACGGCGATGGGGCACGTCTGGTCGCAACATGTCAGAGGCTCGCGTGCGAGTACGGCCTGTGCGAAACGGTAACCGTTAACGGAAAGGTGTTCACCGTGCGCTTCTACCGACGTTCTCGGGCACAAGTTGCGACAGAGGCTACGCGGCCCGTGCCAAGTAAGCCGCGGCTTGGGCGGGTCAGGTGAACGTCCACCGTGCCGAGGCGCAATCAGCCGCGGATTCGCCGTCACTCGTTAGTACTCTCTCGGCAGGGAGGTCACCAATGCGTCTTGAACACGCAGAGCCTGAAGAAGATACAACGTTGAGCTTCATCCCGTGCACCAAGCGGCAGGTTCACGGTACCGGCTTTTCCGCCACGGCTCGGGGCTCATGCCGGGCCCGGGCCAGGGTGCCGAAAGCCGGCCGGCGCGCTATAATAGTCCCTGCCGGCCCCGCCCGCCCGGGTGGCCGACGGCCGACAATTAGTGCGCAGGGAGGAACGAGACGATGACCACGCCGATGACCCATCGCGAACGGGTGCTGACTGCCCTGTCTCACCGCGAGCCCGATCGTGTCCCGATGGACTTGGGGAGCACGCGCTGCACTTCGATCCACGTGGCCGGCTACGAGCGCCTGAAGGCGCATTTCGGCGTTGAGGCCGAGAACATCATCACCGACCGCATCATGCAGCCGGTGGTGGTCGATGAGCGGATTCTCCAGCGTTTGGACGTCGACACGCGCGGCGTCTTCCTGGGGTCGCCGGACGATTCGCGGGATGCCCAGCTCACGCCCACTCGCTGGCGCGACGAATGGGGTGTCGTCCGCGAGCAACCGGCGGGGTCGTACTACTACGACCTGGTCGAGAGCCCGCTGGCGGGGGAGATCACCATCCATGACATAGTCAACTACCCCTGGCCCAACCCGGCCGATCCGGGCCGCACGCGCGGGCTGCGCGAGCGGGTGCGGGAGATGCGCACGAATACCGACTGCGCCGTCGTCTTGAACATGGCCTCGGGCACGGTGCACATAGCACAGTACTTGCGCGGCTTCCAGAATTGGTTCACGGACCTCCTGCTGGAGCCGAAGCTCGCCGAGGCGCTGCTGGACGCCATCTTGGAAGTGAACATGGAGATCGTGGCGAGGGCGCTGCCGCTGGTGGGCGACGAGGTGGACGTCGTCTTCGCCGGCGACGACGTCGGGCACCAGAATTCGCCGCTCGTCTCACCGGATCTGTATCGCAAGTTCATCAAACCCCGCCACAAGCGCTACTTCGATCTTGTCCACTCGCTGACCAAGGCCAAGGTGCTCTACCATTCCTGCGGCGACGTCTATCCGTTGATGGGCGACCTCGTCGAGATCGGCATCGACGCGATAACGCCGGTGCAGGTGACGGCGCGGGACATGGAGCCAGCGCGCCTGAAGAAGGAGTTCGGCGACGAGATGGTCTTCTGGGGCGCCGTCGATTCCCACCGCGTGCTGCCGTGGGGAACGGCCGACGACGTGCGGCGGGAGGTGGAGCTGCGGATCCGCGAGCTCGGCCCGGGCGGCGGCTACGTGGTGGACGCCGTGCACAATATCCAGCCGGACGTGCCGCCGGAAAACATCATCGCGATGTACGAGCACGCACGGCAGGTGGGGCGCTACCCGCTGTCATTGTAAAGGGCGGGCGGGATGGCTTGCTTGCACAGTATGCTATCCATCGCAAGCAAGGCTGACGTCACTTGACAAAATTGGGTGGTTCGGATAAACTGAGTATGGCCGTGCTAGATGGGGAACTAGCGGTGCCCTGTCACCCGCAAACCGCTATAGCGGGATCGAATTCCCGCCTGAGGCTGCTCGTTTGCCGGGACTGCTAGCGTCGTGAGGCGTTGAGGACTGGGTCCTGCGCGGCAGAAGTCCACGAACCCCGCCAGGTTCGGGAGAAAGCAACGGTAAGTGGATCCTTCTGGGTGCCGCAGGGTCGCCTAGTCGGAGCTTATCGAGCTGGCAAGCCGGGGGACGACTGTCAAGGGTGGGTGCACGGCCGTTTTTTTGTTGCCTTGCGAAAGCAAGCGCTACCACCCTGCTAGGAGGTAGGGACAATTGTCGCCAGCGCCTTCGGAAATCCCGAATGACGCTGCGGAGCGGCACCCCTTACCTGGGGGATGGATTGCCCTTCGCGGGAAACGTGCTGCTCTGGCAATCGGAGCAGCGGTCTTACTTGTCGGATTGACGGTTACCTTTTTCATGACCCGCAGTACGGTCACCATCGTCGTCGACGGCCACGAGACGACGGTCCGTAGCAATGCCCGCACGGTTATTTCTGCTCTGCGTGACGCGCACGTCGAGGTAGACCCCTCTGATAGTGTGTCCCCAGGACGTTACGCTCCCGTGGAGGATGGGTTGGTTGTGCTGATCGAGCGGGCTACTCCCCTACAGGTGCGGGTCGACGGCGCGGAGCTCGGCCTTCGTACCCGGGCGGCGACGGTGGAGGAGGCGCTGGCCGATGCCGGCGTCCAGTTGGGCGGCGACGACATCGTGATAGCCATGGGTCAGACCGTTCATCCAGAGACTCTCCTGTCAGACGTCGGGTCCACGGTTCGCGTGGCTTCGGCGCAACCACTCTCTGCCGTACGCCCCACGCCCGCGACGCGTGGCGGCCGGCCGGACGAGGTCGATCGGCAGCCGCTGGAAATCGTGGTCAAGCGGGCGGTACCCCTGACGGTGCACGACAACGGGCTGCCCGTCACGATCAACACAACGGCGGACACTGTCGGCGAGGCGCTGGAGCAGTCGGGCATCAACGTCTACCTCGCCGATGCCGTGCGCCCGAGCGTGCAGACCCCCGTCCAGGCCAACCTCCACGTCTACATCGAACGCTCGAAGCCCGTGACCATCGTCAGCGACGATCCGGAGATCGCGCCGGGAGGCTCCTTCGTCACGCGCACCCGGCGGGCGACGTTCGCCGAACTGCTAGCCGACGAGGGGATCAAGCTAAACGGTCGGGAGACGATAACCCCGTCGCTTGATTCTCCGATCACCCACGACGGCCACCTCACTGTCCGCCGCTTCAGGCCGGTGCGGATCGAGGTTGACGACCGCGCGCTGGACACGAAGACCAAACAGCCAACGGTGCGCCAATTGCTGGCCGACGAGCAGATCTCCCTCGGTCCCCTGGATCGTGTCGAGCCCGGGCTCGACACGCAGCCGGAGGACGACATGGTCGTCCAGGTCACCCGCGTGAACGAGGTGGTCGAGGAGGAACAGGAGTCGCTGCCGTTCGAGACGCTGGAGGATGTGCCGAATCCCGAGATCGAGCTCGACGACACTGGCTATCAGGCAGGCGAGCCTGGAGTGCTCAAGCGCAGCGTCAAGGTGACCTACGAGAACGGCCAGCCGGTTGATAGGACCGTTCTGAACGAGTGGGTCGACAAGGAGCCGGTGCCGGAGGTCTACTACTATGGCACCAAGGTCGTGATCCGTGAGGTGGAGACCCCCGAGGGCACCGTCAAGTATTGGCGGAAGCTTACGGTGCTCGCTACCTACTATCACAACAGCACCACGGGCAAGGACCCGAGCGATCCCGAGTACGGTATCACCCGCACCGGCACGACGACCCGGTTGGGCGTGGTGGCGACCGACCCGAACGTAATCCCATTGTGGACGCGGATGTACGTTCCGGGCTACGGCATAGCCGTGGCCGAGGACACCGGCGGCGGCGTGAAGGGGAAGCATATCGACTTGTACTATCCGGAGGGAATCTCCTCCTGGGGCGTGCGCTATCCCACGATCTATCTGCTGACGCCGGTGCCGGACTGGTACCCGGAACGGCTGCCGTAGGTCCTTGAGTTTGATGGATGGATCGAGAGAACAATCACCCCAAGGACAAACGCAGAGCGTGGGACATGGTTGACTTCGGCGAGCGGCCGTTGTACCGCGGGGAGCGGCCGCCCGCCAACATCCGCGAGCGTCTACGCCGGCTCGGCTTCCGGCCCCGCAAGAAGCTGGGGCAGAACTTCCTAACCGACGAGGACATCCTCGATCGCATTGCCGAGGCGGCGGACCTGACTCGCGACGATCAGGTGCTCGAAGTTGGTCCGGGCCTGGGCACGCTGACGGAACGGCTGGCGGACCGGGCCGGCCGGGTCGTCGCCGTGGAGCTCGACTCAGCTCTGGCGCAGGTCGTCGCCGGCACGCTCGGCGGGCGGGAGAACGTGAAGGTCATCAACGAGGACGTCCTGGATTTCGACCCTTGCCGGGAGTTCCGGGCCCACGAGTACAAGTTGATCGGCAATCTGCCCTACTACGTCACCTCCCCCATCATCCGCCATTTCCTCGAGAGCAAGTGCCAGCCGAGCCTGATCATCGTTATGCTTCAGCGGGAGGTGGCCGAGCGTATCCTGGCCCACCCGGGCGACATGAGCCTGCTGACGCTAAGCGTTCAGCTGTATGGCGAGCCGCGGCTCGTGCGCATGGTCGACGCGAGCGCCTTCTATCCGCCGCCGAAGGTGGACTCGGCCGTCGTGCGTATAGACGTGCTGCCCAAGCCTGTCGTGGACGTGGACCCCGGTGACTTCTTCAAGGTGGCGGCGGCCGGCTTCTCGCAGGCCCGCAAGCAGCTCCACAACTCGCTGGCCCAGCGGTTCTGGATGCGGCCGGGGCAGGCCCAGGAGCTGCTACGCGAGGCCGGGATCGACCCCAAACGACGGCCGGAGACGGTGAGCCTGGAGGAGTGGGCGGCGCTCTGCCGGGCCTTCGAGCGGGCCGGCATCCTCAAGCCCGACATGGAAGAGGAATGAGCGACTCCCCACCCGTCATCCGTTGCCCCGCTTATGCCAAGGTTAACCTCGCCCTGGCCGTGATCGGCCGCCGCCCGGATGGCTATCACGAGGTGGCGACCGTGATGCAGGCGATAGACCTCCACGACACGGTGGCGGTCTCCCCCGCGGATGACCTACTGTTGAGTTGTAGCGACCACTCGCTGGCTGGAGCCAATAACTTGGCCAGGCAGGCCGCCGCCCTCCTGCGCCAGCGGGCCGGGGTTGCCCACGGGGCGGCGATCACCCTGGAAAAGCGGATTCCGGTCGCCGCGGGCCTCGGCGGCGGCAGCAGCGACGCGGCGGCCACTCTGCTGGCCCTCAACGAGTTGTGGGAGCTGGGCCTCACGATGGTCGAACTAGACGAAATCGCCGCCACCCTCGGCTCGGATGTCGCTTTCTTCCTACGTGGGGGCACGGCCCTGGCGACGGGGAGGGGCGAGCGCATCGAGGCCCTGCCGCCGTTTCCCCCGCGGTGGGTCGTGCTGCTGCAGCCTGCCTGCGAGGTGGACCGGAAGACGGCGACCCTGTATGGCCGCCTCCGAGCGGCCGACTACGACCCGGCCGGGGCGCCGCTCGCCCTGGCCGAGGCCCTGCGGGCGGGGAGGGTCCCGGATGAGAGCCTGCTCACCAATACCTTCGAGAAGGTGGCGGAGGGGGTGTTCGCAGGGATGAGGACGGTGCGCGAGGCTATGCAGGCCGCGGCGGGCGGGCGGCGGGTCCACCTGGCGGGCGCGGGTCCTACCCTCTTCGTGCTCTTTGACGAGGAAGCCCCGGTGGCGCAGGCGTTGGCCGAGCTGGCCGTGGGGGGGTATGAGCCTTATCTGTCGCGCACGGGAGAGTGGCGACCCGTGCCGGCAGCCGGCGAGCCTGCGTAGAGACTATCGTTCGCCGTTCGTCGTTCGTTCTGTTGCTTAGGAGTCTGCACAATGAAGAAGCTATATCGTTCGCGCACCAACCGCGTGGTCGCCGGGGTGGCCGGGGGAATGGGCGAGTACTTCGACGTCGACCCCACCCTGGTTCGGATCATCTGGCTCCTCCTTTTCCTGCCCGGTGGACTGCCTGGCCTGGTGCCGTATATAATCTGCTGGATACTGATACCCAAGGAGCCGGTCGGCGCATAGGCCGGCTGGCGAGGGCGCCAGTCAAGAATCCATCGCGGGAGGGGTCAAATGAGTGGCCTTAGGGAGCGCATGGCGGCCTTCGTGGAGGAGCTGCCGCTCGTAGACACCCACGAGCACATTGTGCCCGAGGAAGAGCGCCTGGCGGCGGAGCAGGATTTGTTCGCCTGGTTTCCGCACTACGCCTCCTCGGATCTGGTGGCGGCA
>JAJZQK010000071.1 GCA_021847625.1 Chloroflexota bacterium | reverse complement strand
ATCTGGTGGATGAGGATCGTTAGCCGGTCGGGGGGTATCCCCAACGCCTCCATGCTCGCCTTCATGCGCGGCACGTGTCCCTGGTGGTCTGCGCCCCAGATGTCGATGACGCGTTCGAAGTCGCGGATGAGGAACTTGTCGCGGTGGTAGGCGATGTCGGAGGCGAAGTACGTGGGAATGCCGTTGCCGCGGATCAGCACGTTGTCCTTATCCTCGCCGAGGGTGCTCGACGTGAACCACACCGCGCCCTCGCGCTCGGCGATGTAGCCGCGTTCGCGCAGGACGTCGATCGTGCTGTTTATCAGGTTGCGGTCGAAGAGGCTCTGCTCGTGGAACCAGCGGTCGAAGGTGACGCCCATGGCGTCCATATCGGCCCGGGCCCGGGCGACCATCCGCGACAGGGCCAGACCCCCGAGCTCGGGGACGGCCTCCTCCCTGGCCATATCCAGATAGCGGCGGCCGAACTCCTCGGCCAGGTCGCGGCCTAGGTCCTCGACGTACGCGCCGTGGTAGCCGTCGGCGGGCACCTCGGCGTCCTCGCCGAACTGCTGGGCATAGCGGGCGAAGGCGCTCGCGAAGAAGGCCTGCATGCGGCTACCAGCGTCGTTCACGTAATACTCGCGCTCGGCGACATAGCCGGCCTTGGCCAAAATCCCCGCCAGCGTGTCGCCAAGGGCGGCCCCGCGACCGCTACCGGCGTGCAAGGGGCCGGTAGGATTGGCGCTGACGAACTCCACCTGCACCCGCGCGCCGTGTCCGAGGTCGACGTTGCCGAAGGACTCGCCGGCGGCAAGGATCTCGTCCACCTGCCGCGCCAGCCAGGCGTCGCTGAGCGTGAAGTTGATGAAGCCCGGGCCGGCGATCACCACCTTCGCCAGGTAGTCCACCTCCGGCAGGTGGCTCACGAGCACGCGGGCGATGGCCGCGGGGCTCATGCGGGCGGCGCGGGCCAGCTTCAGGGGTAGGGTGCTGGCATAATCGCCGTGCTCGGGGTTCTGCGGTCGTTCCACCGGCACTTCTGGCACGGTAAACGCCGGCAGGCTGCCATCGCTCTGCGCCCCCTCGACGGCCTTGGCTAGTAGCCCGGCGATTTCGTCTTTAACTAAGGTCAACATCGAACCTCCGTCGCGCAAGGTGCTGGTACACGGCATTATAGCATCGCCCCGCCCGAAAAATAAACCCATCAGGTCGACCGTCTCCTTGGCGATGAAGACAGCGAACACGGGCGGTGGGAAGCTGAGTCCTTATCGGTTAGAATGTAGGGAGCCCGTTTGCCCCGGGCATTCCAGCGGAGAGGAGGTGGGGTGGGATGAAAGACCGGCTGCGCCGTCGCCTGGGATTTCAGAAGCACACGCCCTACTACGAGCTGCTGGAGACGCTGACGGAACATGATGGCTGCCCCGTCTGCCATATGGCCCGCCGCGGCGTCGACCGCTACTTCGGCATGATGTCGTACGAAAACGTGACCGACGTCTCCACGCGCGATGAACTACGGGCGGCCTGGGGGATGTGCAACTTCCACGCTTGGCAGTTCCTGGGCCGGGGCGGGGAGAGGCTGGCCACGGCGATCATCTACCGCGACCTCGTCGAAACGGCCCTGCGCAGGCTCGAGGGCAACGGCGGGGGGCTGGTGCGGGAGCTGGCGCCGCAGGGCGAGTGCCTGGCCTGCCGCTACCTGGCCGAGTCGTCTCGACGGCACGTCGACACACTGCTTGCCTACCTCGGGGATGACCAGCTGCGGGAGCGCTACGAGGCCTCGCGCGGGCTGTGCCTGCCCCACCTGCGCGAGGCCCTCGGGCGGATGGACGGGCTAGACCAGCGCGCGGTGCTGCTGGCCGTCTTCTCACGCCAAATTGCCGCCTTCGCTGCCTCTGTGGCCGACGCTGCCGACGCTGCCGATGCGCCGATTGCCGGCCTCGTCGCGGGCCTGGCCGGCAGCCACGGCACGGCACTCGGAACCAACCCTCCCCCGGAGCAACCGGCCGACCTACCCGCGGCGCCACGCCCCACCCTCGCGGCCCTGCGGGAGGCGCTAGCGGAAGGGGCCTGCCCCATTTGCCGGGGCATAACGGCGGCTACCGATGGCTACCTGGCGTCGCTGCCGTCGGCGGTGGGGGATGATCCCGGGCTATCGGCCGACCTGGCCGAGGCGCGGGGGCTCTGCAACAACCACTCCTGGCGCCTGATCGCGATAGCCGGCAAGGACAGGCTCGCCGACATCTGGCGGCCGCCGCTAGCCGCTCTGCGGCAAAGCCTGGACTTGCTGGGAGAGGCCGACGACCGCGGGCCCCAGGGGCCGTTGGGGCTGCTCCTCGGGCCGCGCCGGGCCCGGCAGGCGGGGGCCGCCGTGGAGGCCGCCCTGGCGCCGCGGGCCCCCTGTCCGGCCTGCCGCTATCAGGCAGGCGTAGAGCGGGTCTGGGTGGAGGCGCTTCTGGAGGCGTTAAGGGAAGAGGCGTTCGCGGCCGAGTACGGGCGCTCGCCCGGGCTCTGCTTGCCGCACCTGCGCAGTGCCCTCGCTCTGGCCGCTGAGCGCAGCCAGGTGGCGGCGCTCGTATTCTGCCAGGCCGAGGCCTTCCGTGGCCTCAGCGCCGACCTCGCGGAGTACGTCCGCAAGTTCGATTACCGCTTCAGCCGGGAGCCGATGGGCGGAGAGGTGGATTCACCCGAACGCGGCCTAACGGCGATGGTGGGGCTCCCAGGCACCTGGGGCCTGGAGCGGACGTAGGGCCGTCCCTGAGCAAGCGCCGTCCAGAGGATTGCCGGGCCAGACGTTGCGCTAGGCAGAGCTGCTCTTTGGCTCCGCCAGCAGGCGAAGCACGTCGGCGCGGTCCACGGCGCCGAGGAATTTGCCATCCTTGTCGACCACGGGCAGGACTTTCAGCCGATCCCGCACCATGATGGCAATCGCTTCCGCCACCGGTGTGTCGGCTGAAACGGTGACGATATCGGGGATCATCAGGGCCTCGGCGGTATTGCCCACGGCGCGCTCGAGGTTGTGGCGTTCAGCCTCGGAGAGATACGTAAATGGGAGACGGCTGATAAGCAGCTGGAGTAGGCTGGGGTGGTCCCTGGGACTAAGCCTTCGAACAAGCTCCGCATCCGTGATTCTGCCGATCACCCGCCCATTCTGGTCGAGGACCAGCGTTCTATTGAGGCGTGTGGAAGTGATTGCCGCCAGCACCTCGGCCAGCGAAGCGGAACTCCTAACGACCGGCATGTCGGTATGCATGATATCGCCGATGGTAGGGCCCGCTTTCGCCGGGCCTTCCTCGGTTGGCCGCGGATAAGCCTCGGACCGGGTTTGCAGCAGGTCGACCCGGCTAACCATCCCGACCAGAACGCCATCGGGGCCCACCACGGGCAGCCGTTTCAGCCCTCGCGAGACCATTGTGTGGGCGGCCTCGGCAAGCGTGGTCTCGGGTTTGATCGTCACCACGTCCTCGGTCATTACGTCGGCCACGGTACGCTCGTCCTCGACTGTGGCCAGGGCCTCTGCCAGCGTCTCGTGGGTCAGTACCCGTAGCATCTCCACTCGCCAGCGCAATCCGCCCCGTTCGATGATGTCGCCGTTGGTCACGATTCCTCTCACACGGCCCTCCGCGTCCACCACCGGCGCGGCTCGCTGGCCACGGGCTACCAACAGTTCGACTGCCTCCCTGAGCGGCATCTCCGGTCGCAGGGTCACGATGTCCCGGGACATGATCTCCCGCGCGCGCAGGCGCAGACCGAAATCGTCGACTTTGCGATGTTGGTGATGGGCGATCTGAACCTCCGCCACGGTGATCAACCCGTTGGCGACCATGGGTACGATCTTGGGTAGCACCCGCTCCACGCGGTGAGGGGTGTCTACCCATTCCACGATAATGGGAAGGTCTTCGGACAGCCTGAGGATCATCGCCGTATGAATGCGGCTATTGGCGCCAAAACCGGCGATGCCGCGGAGCACGGTAGCCCCCGCGCAGCCCTCCGCCCTGAGCGTTTCCAGCAGGGCCATGTAGAGGGGGCGTCCCTGCCACTGGTCACTCTCGCCAATGTAGATGCGCACCAACTTGCCGATGCCGGTAATGTTGAACTGGTTCACAGCGGCTACTCCTTTCGTCGGAGATCTCGGTTGGCCTTACAAGGCACGTCCGAATACAACGCCGAGCGTCACGGCCAACCCTGCCAGCAGCAGGTTCCCCAATACGTTGGCGGTCGCGGCGGTATAGGCTCTGGCCTCCAGAAGGGCCAGCGATTCGAACGAGAACGTGGAGAACGTCGTGTAAGCACCCAGGAACCCCACGGCGAAGAGAAGCCGCAGATTTGGGGCTACGACAAGACGCTCGGCGGTGATTGCCAGAAACAGGCCAATGAGGAAGCTTCCCGTCACGTTCACGAGAAGGGTCCCGTACGGAAAGGTCGAGCCGAAGCGTTCTGCAGCCCAACCGCCGACCAAGTAGCGGCAATTGGCGCCGAGGAACCCCCCAAGCCCTATAAGTATATACTTCATCACGGCTATGCATCGCCCCCCGCGGATCGTTGTCGGTCCAAGCCTATGGGACTGCCGCCAGGGGAAACGACGGCCGGCAGTCCGAGTGGGCAGGAAGCCTGGGCCTACATTGGGCATAACAAGACTCCTACCCGAAGGCTCGCGCCCAGGTAGGAGTCATCAGCATTACCGCAGTTCAAGCGGGCCCCAAGCCACGCCTCGGCGGACTCCATCGCCTATCTTCTGCGCGGGTGAGTATAGCACGGGACGGCAAGTGAAAGCAACGTCGGCATACTCCGCGGTTCCACCACAAAGGTGATGGTCTGTAATCCCTGCAAAAGTGAGCGGCGTTGCGGTACCCTGTAGGTGCTCTGGAACCTGGTCGGGATGATGGTCGCCAGCGTCGACAAAGCACGCAACTCGGCCATCTACTCCCTCCTGAACGGACGGTCGATCGCCAAGAACTCGGAATACTGGCACTCGCTTAGCGAACAAGACCCTCCTCGGATTCCCCGCCTATTGCCTTCCCGGCAGGTAGGGAATCAGTCCTTTGCGGTGCGCCTCTTCTTGGATCTCGCGGGGAGCGGTCCGCGCGTCTACCATCAGCCCATCGACCATGATCCACCACGCCATCGGGTTTCTATCCAGCTGGCTCGGCCGGTACCAGCGGGGATCGGCCAGACCCATCTTCAGGGCATCCATGATCGCTCTAGCCTTGTTCCCCGCCGTGCTCTTGCTGACGCCGAAGCATCGGCAGATCTCGTCGGCTCTCATGTGGGGTGTCTGTGTCTTATCCCAGAGGAAGTTGTTGCTGCCCAGGGCGTACACGATGGCGCAAGCCCACACCTGGGGCTTGCCCCGGACAAGCGGCGAGGGACGCTTGCGAGCCAGCGCCGCGGCGAGCTTGCGGCTGAGCTGCGCGTACTCCTCGTCCAGGTACTCCCGGCAGAAGGGCTCGGCAATGTCGACGATGGCCTCGAAGGTGGGACGCATGGCCGCCGGCACGGTCTCGCTAGCTGCGGCGGCCTTCCGCCCACTGGCAGCGCTCATGGTCTGATGCCCCTCCGCCTTCCCTGCCGACGTCTCTCGCTTAGCGCCCTTCGGCGATTGCCGCCCTCCCGTCGCGCTGCTCCCAACTCCCGCGGCTAGCTCCTTGACTATGTGATAATGTCTCTCCAGCCTGGCCACGTAGGCCTGATCCTGCGCCAGGATTTGCGTGACTATGCCAAGTAGGATCTCGACATATGACGCTCACGCTCTCGGTCGTTTCCTGGCCAGCCACGATGCTGAGACACTGGCCGATTGGTTCGAGCGCTTCGCACCGCTGTGCTACCAGGACGCTGCCGACCCGACAGCATGTAGGGGCGAACGGCTCTTTCCAGACAGGCGACCGGATGCTCTCCCCTGTATGTTACAGCCTTCGCCTTGACCTACGCCCTATTCCCGCCAGTTGCGCGGCAGCTTGGGATAGATCACCGGCTTGAGCTCCTCTCGCGAGACCTTGGCCGGCTTTACCTTCGGCCGCTCGTACTCCGGTGCCGCCGCGAGCTCCTCCTTGGCCAGCTTCATCGGCCGGAAGCGGTCGTAGTTGGCGAACTCGAAGACCGGCGTCTCCGCCAGCGCCCCGTGCGGGCAGACCTCCACGCAGTCGCCGCAGAAGATGCAGCGCGAGATGTCCAGCTCGTAGCGCTCCACCACGCGTTCGCGCAGCATCAGCGCCCCCGTCGGGCACGTCTCGGCACAGGCGCCGCAGGAGACGCAGTTGCTCTCGTTGAGCGAGGCGTGGAACGGCGTCGTTACGATCGTGTCGAAGCCGCGCCCCATCAGCCCGTAGCAGTCCGGGCCGATCACGTCGCGGCAGATGCGCACGCACTGGGTGCAGTTGATGCACTTGTTCAGGTCACGCAGGATGAAGGAGTGCGACGTGTCGGGCACGTAGTCGTGGAAGTCGCGCGGCTCGCCGCCGTGGAAGCGATTGTCCGTCAGGCCGTGCTCGATGCTCAGGCGTTGGAGATGGCAGCGGCTGGCCGCCGGGCAGACGCACTGCAGGCAGCGTGCCGCCTCTTCCTTCGCCTGCTCCTCGCTGAAGCCCAGTTCGACGAGCTTGAAGTTGCCCTTGCGCTCCTCAAAAGGCAAGAAGTTCATCGGCACGCGGTCGTGCAGCGGCTTATAGGGTACAATCGAGATCAGATCGGGCCGTTCCTCCTCCGCCAGGATCCGCTTATCGACCTCGGCCATGTCTTCGCCTCGTAGGTAGGCATCGATGCCGCGCGCGGCCAGCTTGCCGCAGGCCACCGACTGGATCACGGTGGAGGCGCCGAGCGTGGCATCGCCCCCGGCGAAGACGCCCGGCCGGTCGGTCATGTAGTTGCCATCCCCGGCGGCTATCGTCCCCCGCTTCGTCGCCTGGATGCCCGTCTCCTTGGCCAGGAAGTCGAGCTCCGGCTTCTGGCCGATGGCGGCGATAATCGTGTCGGCCTCGATGGTGAACTCCGAGCCAGGCTTCGGCACGGGCCGCCGCCGGCCCCGGGCGTCGGGCTCGCCCAGCTCCATGCGGATGAACTCCACGCCGACCGCTCGCCCCTCGCACTCGACGATGCGCACCGGGCCGGCGAGGATGTGCAGCTCGATGCCCTCGTGCTCGGCGTCGTCCACCTCCGTCGGGTGGGCGCCCATCTCCTTGCGCGAGCGACGGTACACTACGTCGACCTTGGTCGCCCCCAGGCGCCTGGAAGTGCGGGCGGCGTCGAAGGCGGTGAAGCCGCCGCCGATGACGATCACCCGCGGGCCTACCTCGACCTTCTCACCCAGGCCCACCCGGCGCAGGAACTCGACCGCCGTCATCGTCCCGGGCAGGTCCTCACCCGGCAGACCTAGCTCATTGCTCTTGTGGGCGCCGATGCCCAGGAAGACGGCCTCGTAACCTCGGGCGAAGAGGTCGTCGACCGTGAAGTCGCGGCCGAGGGCGGCGTCGCACTCCAGCTCGACCCCCAGGCTCCATACGCAGTTGAGCTCCTTGTCCAGCATCTCCTTCGGCAGCCGGTACTGAGGGATGCCGTAGCGGAGCATGCCGCCCTGCTTCGGGAGCGCCTCGAACACCTTCACGCTGTGCCCCTTGAGGGCCAGATAATAGGCGCAGGCGAGGCCCGCCGGCCCGGCGCCGACCACGGCCACCTTGCGCCCCGTCGGGGCCTCCCGCGGCCAGGGCAGGGGCGGATCGTCGATCACTCGCTCGCCGTGATACTGGTGGCTCTGGCAAATCGCGATCGGCTCCTCCACGAGCTGCCGGCGGCAGACGTTCTCGCACGGCCGCGGGCAGACGAGGCCCAGGGTGTAGGGGAACGGCAGCACCTGCTTGAGCAGCGCCGCCGCCTCGCGAAACTTCCCCGCCGCGTTGAGCTCCAGGAAGCCGGGGATGTCGATGTGTGTGGGGCAGTAGACCTGGCACGGCGGCTGGCAATAGGCGTTGTGATCGGAGAGGATGAGCTCAAGCGTCGTCCGCCGCAGCTTGCGCAGGCGCTCGGTGTTGGTCTGCACCACCATCCCTTCCGCGACCCGAGTGCTGCAGGAGGGCAGAGGCTTCTCCTCGCCCTCTATCTCCACGATGCACAGGCGGCAGCCGCCCATCGCCTCCAGCTTCTCGTCACTGCAGAGGGTCGGAATGTCGATACCGGCCGCCTGAGCCGCCTGGAGTATGGTGATGCCCGCGATCGCCTGCACCGGCCGACCGTCGATGGTCAGGCTGACCAGGCGGTGGCCGTCGGCGTGCTCGGGATGCGTCTCCTCCACGCGAGAGGGGACTTGGTGGAACGGCACGTATTTTACGCTCATATGGCAGTCTTCCTCTCCAGTCGGCGCGTCCGCAGCGGTTGGCAATGCCCGGGGGTGCAGCGGCCGGCCTCAATGTGGTCGCCGTAGTCCTGCCGGAAGTGCAGAATCGTCGACAGCAGCACGGTCGGCGCCTTGGCGCCGAAGCCGCACAGCGAGGAGTTCTGCACCACCTCCGCCAGCTCCTGCATCAGCAGGACGTCGCTCTGGCGGCCGATGTTGCTCACCACTCCCTCCAGCAGGCCCACCAGCCGCTGCAGACCGAGCCGACAGGGGACGCACTTGCCGCACGACTCGTGCGCCAGGTAGGATATCTGGTCCAGGGCATAGTGGACGGCGCAGCCGTCGTCGGCGATGACGTGCATGCTCCCCGAGCCGAGGAAGGCGTCGGCCGCGGCCAGGGATCTGTAGCCGAGCGGCGTATCGAGGTAGGAGGCGGGCAGCACGGCCCCGGTCGGGCCGCCGATCTGGACCCCTTTCACTTTGCGCCCCTCGGGCACGCCGCCGCCCAGGCCGAAGATGATCTCGCGCAGCGTCGCCCCGAAGGGCACCTCCACCAGGCCCGGCTTGGCCACGTCGCCGCAGAGGCCGACGATCTTCATGCCGAAACCGGAATCCAGCTCCTGGGCGATCTGGTCGGCGACGCCGCCCAGGAGAATCGGCGGCAGGTTGGCCAGCGTCTCCGCGCTATGCACCACGGTCGGATAGCCCCACAGGCCCACCTCAACCGGGTAGGGCGGCTTCTGGCGCGGCATCGCCCGCCGGCCTTCAATTGCCTCGAGCGCCGCCGTTTCCTCGCCCCCGGAGAAACCACCCCAGCCGCGGACGATCCTGACCGTCAGCGGCCAGGCGCCGCCGAAGGCGTCGACGTCCAGCAACCGCTGTTCCTCGGCCTCGGCGATGGCCAGGCGCAGGCGCCGCACGGCCTCGGCGTTCTCCCCGCGGATGTAGACGAAGGCCTCGTGCGCCCCCACGGCGTAGGCCGCGATGATCAGGCCCTCCAGGAGGGCGTGCGGGGTGTGCTCGATGAGGGCGCGGGAGATCGGCGCGGCGGGGTCGGCGTCATAGGCGTTGGCAACCACGTAGGTCGTACCCTTGGCGTTGTCGCGCGCGAGGCGCCACTTGCGGGCGACGGGAAATCCCCCGCCCCCGCGCCCGCGCAGGCGCACCTTCTCGACCATACCCGTCACGGCCTCGGGGGAGAGCTCCGTCAAGGCCCTCTCGGCGCCCGCGTAGCCCCGGCGTTCCCGGTACCTCTCGATGCTCTCGGGTCCCGCCTTGCCGTTGGAGGAGAGCAGCAGCCAACGCTCGATATGTTCGCTCAATTGGCCGCTCCCCCTTCCGTCGCCGGCCGCAGGCGGAACCGCGGGCCGAGGGTAGCCATACTGTAGAGGTCGCTGATCGGCACGTCGACCTCTGCCGCCACCCTTGCCAAAGCCCAGCGCGGCAGGTAGCCGAAGTTCTCCTGGATCTCCTCCAGCAGCGGCACCAGGTCATCATCCGCGCGCGGCGTGACGATGATCCTCTCCAGCTGGGCCACCGCCTCCGCGGGCACCGCCGCCCCCTCGCGCGGCACATCGACGGCGGGGGAGAGCGGTCGCGGCCCCTCGTAGGCGGCCGGCGACACCAGCCGCGGCCGGTAGAAGCCGCTGATGGCCTTGGGCCGGAACGGCGGCCGGCGCCGGAAGGGGCGGAAGGAGTCGCGCTGGGCGTACTCTATGGTTATCGCCCGCGGCGGGCAGGCCTTCTCGCAGAGGAGGCACGACTCGCACTTGAG
>JAJZQK010000070.1 GCA_021847625.1 Chloroflexota bacterium | reverse complement strand
TGAGCCACCAGTTAGCGGGCACCTCCCCGTCGAACTGGAAGTACGACTCACGGAAGAGCGGCGGGGGGCGGGTAGTCCTGGACGGGGGCTACCACATCTTCTCCCTTGCTCTCTTCTACCTGGGGGTCGTCGAGAAGGTCTTCGCCTGGATCACCTACCGGACAATCCGCCACGGCTGGCTCCTGGATAGTCCGGCGATGATCTGCTGGAAGTACCGGGACGCCGAGAAGTACGGCTGTTGGGAGGCAGTGGCGTCGGATGACTTGCTCGTACCGACGAAGTACTTCCCGGAAGATGAGTGGGTCGAGATTACCGGAAGCAAGGGCTTTCTCTGGGTGAACCGCTGCACTTCAATGCTCCTAGATCGGCCGGTCCTGGTGATGTACCGGGACGGGGTCACGACCGAGTACTCAGATTTGGATACAGACTGGGCAGCCAGTTTCGTCCGCGGTAACCACGACTGGATCGACTCGCTCGTCGAAGGCCGGCAGGCTCCGCTTTCGGGCGTACAGGGCAAGGTGGTACTGCAGTTTGCACGCGCCGCACAGCTATCGGCTCAAGAGAATCGGGAGGTGCGCTTACAGGAGATGAGCAACTAGGGACCGGCGTTTGCGTCTGTCAATGCGGAGCGGCCCACTTTGATTATCGGGAATGGCCTACTCTGGCCATGCTTGGGCCACAAGCAAATCTACGTTCGCTGTCTCACCCCTGTCCCTTGAGTCTCTCCAGACTCCGCCGAAAGCGGTTTGAGTCGGTGCCCGTCTCGATGATGTGGGCTCGGTCGGTGATCCGATCCTACAACGCCTTGCACAGGCGTGCGTTCGGGATCACCTGAGTCCACTCGTAGAACGGCAGGTTAGTCGTTTGGCGCATAACCGCGATGAGATTTGCAGGCAGCAGCGGATCACCAAGCGTTCACCATCGTTCCACGGTATGGCGGCGAACATGCCTCTTGAGACAAGGAGATGCCGCATAGCGTTGGGCCTCTAGTTGCCCGCCAATGACAAAGTGAGGCTATCTTCTCCCACTCCCTTTGGGAGCACCAGCGGTGGCCCCTGTACCAGAGGACGCGATCCTTGATCAGCGGCAAGGCCTCGGTGAAGCGTAGCGTGTCCCACTTGGAGTTGAGGACGGCCATCTCCTCGATCTGGGGCACGCTGAACCTCGGATAGATCGAGAGGGTGTAGCCGCACCACCGCTGTTCCAGTTTCAGCACGTCGAGACCCTTGTAGGAAATAACGACGAAATCCTCGCCGATGTCCAGCAGCAAATCGCCGCCCCTCTTGATAGCATCGAGAAGAGGCGCGAGGATGCCGTCGTACCGGAAGGCCAGAACAAAGGCGTCGCTGAGCCGTCTCAAGGTTGTGCTCCGTTTCGTTGTCTTGCTAGGTCGACCGCCTAACCAGTGAGATTACCCCGGAGTTGGCATTGGTGCCACCAGACGAGTAGCCTGGCTTCCGCTCCGGCCGCGAGACAGGGCAACAAGTATATTGCCTGGCGACCGATTGATGTTGGCACTATACGGCGTCTGGAGATCGCTGGCAACGGTGCGGCTGCCAATCCAGACTTGGGGATGTCCATCGCCCTCGGACCGCGCGGGGTGACATCAAGAGTGACATCAATTGGGACAGAAACGCTGTCAGCCCGCGGACGGGATGGACGAGAAAGCCCGAGGAATTGGCTTTTTCTGTGCGCCAAAGCACCCTGTAGAGGCCTTGGACGCTAGCCTGTCGGACTGAAAATCGCAGTGTCGGCAGTCCGATTCTGCCCCTCGGCACCACCGCGTCCCCACTGGGCCCCAGAAATGGGGCCTTTTTTCGTTGACTGGGCCCCATTCAAGGCCCTTCCTCAAGATGGCGTAGGCCAGCTCTACGAGCTTGCGCATTATGGCGCTGATGATCACCAAACCTTTCTTGCCTTGATTGCGTTGACGCTGGGCGAACTCGCGGAAGCGTGCTATCTTGCTCATCGCCGTGATGGCCGGCCAGTACAAGCCCTTGCGTAGGTGGGCGTTGCCGCGTTTGCTCAGATGCGCTTTGCCCCGCACGGAACTGCCGGACTGCTCCCGCGAGGGCACGAGGCCGGCCTGGGTCGCCACTTGCCGATCGCCTGGTAGCGAGGGCATATGGCCGCTGCCTATTCACCTATGCTCTTGCGCGTCACGTTGCCTGCAAGGTTCGGTAACGGTCTTCTTTAGGCAACTGTCTCCCGCAAGGTAGATAACATGAAGAGGCATATCGGGTGATTGACACGAAGCGCTGACTCGGGTAGGCTACCCTCAAGTAGCACTTTGTCATCCAAGGTCAAGGTCGGGACGAACGGCTCAACCCCCTTCCGATCTACCGGGACGCATCCCCCGAGGTCCAGTGGGGCGAGGAATTGGACTGCAAGCGCCGGCGATGAACCAGAAAGCAGCACCAAACGCGATGGACGGGCTACGAGGGGCGCTGCTGCGCCTCGACCTGCGGCTGCGCCTGGCCGTCGACGGCACACGGACAGAGCTCGCGGAGCGGGCGCGCGACCCCTTCCGAGGGCTGTGCATCAGCGAAGCCGAGGTGGACGAGCTGCTGGCGGGCGTACCGCCGGCCGAGGCCGCCCGCGCCCTGCTCGCCGCCGCTCCGGCCGCGGCCACGCCGCGGCTGGGCAGCCTGGCCGCCCTGTTCGGACTGAATCAGGCAGCGCAGGAGGTGTTGCTCATCTGCCTGGCGCCCGAGCTCGACCTTCGCTACGAGCGACTCTACGCCTACCTCCAGGACGACGTGGGCAAGCGCCGGCCGACGGCTGACCTGGTGCTGCGCCTGCTCTGCCGCTCCTTCGAGGAGAGGGTGGCGGCCAGGTCCCTCTTCAGTCCCATCACTCCTTTGCTCGGCGAGGGTCTGCTGCAGCTAGCCGACGAGAACGCGGCCACCTGGCCGCTGCTGGCGCGTCCGCTGCGCGTGGACGAGCGCGTGGTCTCCTATCTGCTGGGCGGGCGCGAGCTGGATACGCGACTGGACGATTGGGTTCGACTCTTTCCGCCGCCTCCCGCCGCGGAGGTTCCGGCCCCGGCGAACGAAGCGGTCGAATCTCTGGCACAGCTGCTGCGCGCTGCCCGCCAGGAACCATGCGACCGGCTTGTCGTCTACCTCCAGGGCCCGCCAGGCTCGGCCAAGCTGGCTACTGCCTGGGCCGCCTGCGCCGCCGCCGGCCTGGGCATGCTCGCCGTCGACCTGCCCGCCCTGGTGGGGCGCGGCCAGCCGGAGAACGGCCTCGCGCTGGCTGGCAGGGAGGCATTGCTGCAAGGGGTGGTGCTCGCTCTCGACGGCCTCGATCGGCTGCTTGGGGACGACGAAAGGGCGCTGCCGTGGCGCGCGGGCGCGCGCCGCCTCTTGGAACGCCGGCCAGGTTCCACCATACTTCTCGGGGAGGCCCGCTGGGAGCCAGCAGTCTGGGCGCCGTTGGCGGGCGCGGTTCGTGTTGAGCTCACCTCGCTTGGCCCCGCGGCTCGCCTTCGTCTCTGGCACGACGAGGCGCGGACCGAGCTCTCACCAGAGGATCTGGCCAACCTCGCGAGTCGCTTCCGCCTCGACGGCGAGGCGGTGCGCGCGGTCACAATTGCGGCGCGCGGGCGCGCCCGCTGGCGTGGCCAGGGGCCCGCGCTGCTGGAAGACTTCCGGGCCGCGGCGAGGGTCGTCGCCGCTCCTCAAATGGAGAACCTGGCCCGCCGCATCGAGCCGCGCTACGCCTGGGATGACATCGTGCTGCCGCTCGACGGCCACGCGCGCTTGCGCGAGTTGTGCGATCGCGCCCGCTATCACGCCACCGTCCTCGATGACTGGGGTTTTGGCCGCAAGCACGCGCGCCGCACCGGTGTCACTGCACTTTTCGCGGGCGAACCAGGCACCGGCAAGACGATGGCCGCCGAGATCATCGCCGGCGAGCTGGGCATGGACCTCTACCGCATCGACCTATCGGCGGTGGTGAGCAAGTACATTGGCGAGACCGAGAAGAACCTCGAGCGCATCTTCCGCGCCGCCGACCAGGGGGATGCGGTGCTGCTCTTCGACGAGGCGGATGCCCTCTTCGGCAAACGTTCGGAAGTGCGCGACGCCCACGATCGTTACGCTAACGTGGAAATTGCCTACTTGCTGCAGCGCCTGGAGGCGTACGACGGGCTGGCTATCCTCACCACGAACCTCCGCGGCAACGTGGATGAAGCCTTCATGCGCCGCCTCGACTGCGTTCTGGAGTTCCCGTTGCCAGAGGAGGAGGAACGTCTAGCCATCTGGCGACGTGTCCTGCCGCCGGAAGCGCCGCTGGCTAGCGACGTGGATCTACCTTTCCTCGCACGCCGCTTCAAGCTAAGTGGTGGGCACATCAGGAACATCGCCCTGGCAGCCGCGTTTCTCGCCGCTCCGGAGGCGGGCCAGATCACGATGAGGCATCTGGT
This sequence comes from Chloroflexota bacterium, assembly GCA_021847625.1. Next base: position 5,658 of record JAJZQK010000070.1, on the reverse strand, counting down.
GCGGGCCACCCGCCGCGAGCACCAGAAGCTGGGACGGCTGATGGCCGAGCGAGATTTTGACCAGTATGCTCCTTTGCTAGGCGGCGCCTGAGCGGCGTCGACTGCGGAGAGGAGGACCGCGGTGTCAAAGACAATGAGCGATAGCCGCGCGACGCGTAGTTCCGGCCAAGCCTCGCACGTTGAGATGCGGGGCTCGCGCCAGCCGGCCCGGCAACGCCAGGCGGAAGTTGTCGAACTGGGCGCCGCGACGCTTGCACCCGCGGCGCTGGCGGAGAAGCTGGCCGCCTTGGGGCCGCGCCCTCGCGCTGAGGCCCTGCTGGATCTGCAGCGGGCCGTAGGCAACGCCAGCGTACAGCGCGCGCTGGCCCAGGCCCCGACAGAGACAGATGGACAAACGGACGACCTCGCCGGTCGTATCCTGGCTGCTTCGTCGGGCGGCGAGGCGCCAGACGCCTCTGCCCGGGCCGAGCTGGAAGCGAGCCTAGGGGTTGACCTCGGCGAGGTGCGCGTGCACCACGACCGCGAGGCCGACAGCCTGGCGCAAGCGGTGGACGCTGTCGCCTTCACGTCCGGCCAGGACATCTTCTTTGCCGAGAGTGCGTACGACCCGCAGTCGCCGCGAGGCCGGCGTTTGCTCGCGCACGAGGTGGCGCACACGGTGCAACAGGCGGCCGGGCCGGTGCCCGGCACGCCCGCACCCGGCGGCATCAGCCTCAGCGACCCCGAGGACGATTTCGAGCAGGCGGCCAGCAGCTACGCTGAGTGGCACGGCAGCGCGGCACCGGCCTACGGCAGTGGTCCCGCCGCCGGCGCTGCCGTGCAGCGGGACGGCGACTACCCCTGGAGCGGCCCGGTGGTTGACGCTGCCTCGAGCGTGCTGTGGGACATCGGCGGCGCCATCCCCGGGGTTGGTACGATAACGAACTTCGCCGGGCTGGCCATCGATGCGGGTAAGTACGGCATCGACACGTTAGTGGGAGACGAGGCTTCAGCCAACAAGCGCCTGCACGAAATGGAGCTCGATGCGGCAGGTATGGTGCCCGGGGTGGGCACCTACCTGGGTGGAGCGAGCCTGGCAACCGACGTGTCGGCGCTTATGGGGCGTGGCTTATCGGACAAGAGCGCCGAAGAGGCGCCGACCTTCGGCGAACTCTGGGACAAGATACTCAACACGCCAGCCGGCCCGGAGCCCATGGAGCCCAACTATGGCGGCTCGGGGGCGGGGGCCCAAGACCCCAACGCGGGCGCAGGCGGCGCCGGCGGCGGGGGCGGCGAGGGCGGCGCGCCGGGCTACTACCCGGAGGAGCAATACTGAGCGCGGCCCGGCTGCGGGGGAGGGTAGTATGAACGGGCAACGGGAGCACGACGGCGGTGAAGCGTGCCACGAAATGGGCACTCGCGCGCGCCAGACGACGCAGGGCCGCGCCGAGGAGCGGAGCGGGCGGGCAACGGGAGCCTGGCTCGGCCGCGGCGCCGCCAGCCCCGCCGCTCTGGTGGAGGCGCTGGCCGCCAGCGGCCCCACCACCAGGTCACGGGCGGTCGCGGAGCTGCAGCGCTCACGCGGCAACGTCTTCGTACAGCGCCTGCTGGCCGTGCAGCGAGAGGACGAGGGGTTCGATCTGAGCCTGCTGCCGCCAGAGCTGCGGGTGCCCCTCGGCCCACTGGATCTTTCGGCCACCACCAGCGCGGCGACGCTGGGCTACCAGCAGGGCCCGCTTTCGAGCCAGCTCGGTTTTGGCTACGGCGGGGACATATTCGCGCGCGCCGCCTACGGCGACTTTTCCGGCGGCTTCTCGGCGAACCCGGGGGCGGGGTCGGTGAACGCCAGCCTGGCCTACGGCAACCCGCTGCTGCCCATGCCGGCCGGTCTGTCGAGTTCGGTGTACGGTGCCGAGGCCGGCGCGCGCGGCGTGCTGGCGGGGTTGCCGGGCATGTTCCAGGACCCGCTCGGCGCCATCAGCGAGCAGAGCGGTAACATCAGCAGCATCGCGGGGACCGCCGGCATGCTTAGCGGCGTGGCCGGCGCCCAGGAGGGCTTCGGGGCCGGCGTACAGTTCGGCTACGACCCCGAGAAGTGGTCGCTGATGGCAGGGGCGCAGTATGTGTTCTAGCGAGCCCGCGCGGAGGTGAGGGCGATGGGGGAGAGAACTGCTGGTCTCAAGGCCAGCCACGATCAGGACTCGAGGGCGCGAGCCGGGCAGGCCAGACCGGCACGGGAGGAAATGAGCGCCAGCGCCTTCGCGGCGGCGTTGCGCTCGGCCGGCGGCGGTGCGTTCGATCTGGGGGTCGCGCTCGAGGCGGCAAGCCCGTCGGCGCGCGCCGAGCTGCTGTCCGGCCTGCAACGCTCCCGTGGCAACGTCTATGTGCAGCGCCTGCTGGCCGCACAGCGACAGTTCATGGAAGAGGAAGAGGTGATGATGGACGGTGGCGGCGCCAGCGGGCCCATCGGCTTCGCCCTGCCTGAGGAGGATTACTGGGGCGGAGGGGCCGGTGCCTCTGGGTCCACCAACTCCAACCCGCTGGCACGAATCTGGAGTGGCATCACCGGCGCCCAGTCGAAGTGGCGCGGCGGGACGCGGGGTGCCCTCAAGGCAGGGGTGTCCGCCTTGGGCGACGCCGCCTCGCAATACGGCGGAGGGGTACGCGGCGCCTTCGGCAGCCTGGTGGGTGGGTTGGGCGAGGCGGGCAGCGCGCTGTGGAACGGGGTGCCGGGCAGCGAAGGCGGGCTCGAAGAGGATGTGCTGGCCAGGCTTGGCGCCGCGGGCTCGGCGCTGGGTGGGGGCATCGGCGGCGCCGCCTCTCAGTGGGGCAGCGGTGTGGTCGGAGCGGCGTCGGAGTTGTGGGGTGGCACACAGGATGTTGCCAGCAACCTCTGGGGGGGCGCGCAAGGAGCGGCCGGCGAGATAGGTAGCGCTGCCTCCGACATCTGGGACTACTTCACCTAGTAGTCGCGCGTTCGAGCTATGGGGTCTATTCGCTAGCCGGGTCAGCACACAAGAATCGGACTTGGGGGGCGCGGACTGCGCCGGGGAGGGGGGATGCGGTCTTGATCAGCGATCTGGACGAGGCGCTCAGACAGCTGCTGATTCAGCACGGCCCGCTGGACCCCGGGCAGGTGGACGTAAACTTCGACGTGCCCGATCGCGAGTGGTCGGCGGGGCTGGCCAAACCCGCCGTCAACCTCTACCTGTACGACATCCGCGAGAACCGCGAACTGCGCGAGACCAACTGGGTCACCGAGCGCCGTGCGGAGAACGAGGTGACGCGCCGGCGCGCGCCCGTACGTATCGACCTCTCCTATCTCGTGACCGCCTGGACTCGTGAGGTGGAGGACGAACATCGCCTCCTCTGGCAGGTTATGGCGGCTCTGTTCCGCAACCCCGAACTGCCGCCCGAGTTGCTGCAAGGCACGTTACGAAGCCAGGAGCGTCCCGTGCGCCTGGTCACCGCCCAGCCTGACGGAGTGCTCAAGGAGCCCGGGGACTTCTGGGCGGCGCTCGATAACCAGCTCAAACCCTCGGTTCACCTGCTGGCCACGGTAGAACTCGATCTCAGTCTCCTTACGGTGGCGCCCCCGGTCAAGACCGTGGTGTTGGGGACGAGGCAGGTGCGTGGGCGCCAGCAGCGCGAAGTGGAGGAATTGCCGGCGGCACGCCAGCAGACCGGCGTGCAAGTGGAGGAAGTGCAGCGTGCCTCACCGCCTGACGTTGTCCGGCGCGGGAGGGCGCGAGGGTAGCCGGCGAGGAGCCGGAAGGAGGTATGGTCGCCCGGGCGCGAAGAAGGATCACACTGTGATCGTGACCAGCTGGGTCGCGGCAGTAGATCAGATATGAAAGGAGTGTGGCGTGTCACCTCAGTACTTTTCGCCAGGTGTGTACGTCGAGGAGGTCGACCGCGGCAGCAAGCCTATTGAGGGTGTGGGCACGGCCGTGGCCGCGTTCGTCGGCTTCGCCCCCCAGGGCGAGGTCAACAAGCCGACCCTAGTAACGAACTGGACGCAGTTCGTCAACGCTTTTGGTGGCTTCATGCCGGGGGGGTACCTCGCCCCTGCCGTCTACGGGTACTTCGCCAATGGCGGTACCATCTGCTACGTTACCAGGCTGCCGGGCTCGCTCGCGAAATCAGATGGTGGAGCCGTGGCCAGTGCGGTGCTGCCGGGTCGCGGTGCCACCGGTTCGCTGGAGGCCGTCATAGCCACCGCGCTTGAGCCCGGGCGGGGCGAGATCACGGTCGAAGTCGTCGGCCCGGCCGAGGGGGCGCCCGACGATCAGTTCTCGCTCACGGTGCGGCGAGGCGATACGGTCGAGAGTTTCCCCGGCCTAACGCTCGCCAGGGGCAAGCGCAACGCCGTCGACGTCGTCACCAAGGAGTCCAAGCTCATCAAGCTGGCTGAGAAACAGGCCACGGGCACGTTGGCGGAGCGCACGCCGGTTCCCGGCACCTATACCATAGCGGCCCAGAGTACCACGGCTGTCGCCAAAGCCCAGGAGATCTCCCCGACTGTGTTCGTTGGCGACGCTGCCCAGCGTTCCGGCATCAACGGCCTGGAAATCGCCGAGGACGCGACAATGGTGTGCGTGCCGGACCTGATGCCGGCGATGCAAGCGGGCTTGATCACGGCGGAGGGCGCACGCGCCGTGCAGCTGGCGCTGATCGCTCACTGCGAGAGTATGAAGGACCGCGTGGCCATACTGGACGCCCCGGCCAGCCTGACTCCGCAGAAAGTGCGAGAGTGGCGCTTGACCGAGGCGGGCTACGACTCGAAGTATGCGGCCCTCTATTACCCCTGGATCAAGGTGTCTAACCCACTTGGTAAGGGTGAGGCCATTGCCATCCCGCCCTGCGGCCACGTAGCCGGCGTCTGGGCCCGCACGGATAGCGACCGCGGGGTGCACAAGGCCCCGGCGAACGAGGTGGTGCGCGGCGCGCTTGGGCTCGACTTCCAGGTGTCCAAGAACGAGCAGGACACGCTCAACCCGGACGGCGTCAACTGCATCCGCGCCTTCCCGGGCCGCGGCGTGCGCGTCTGGGGCGCCCGGACGCTCACCAGCGACCCCGCCTGGCGCTACGTCAACGTGCGGCGGCTGTTCAACTTCGTGGAGAAGTCCATCGAGCGGGGCACGCAGTGGGTAGTCTTCGAGCCCAACGACGAGGACCTGTGGATGCGAATTCGCCGTGACGTGACGGCCTTCCTGACGCGAATCTGGCGTGACGGGGCGCTCTTCGGCTCAGTGGCGGAGGAGGCCTTCTACGTCAAGTGCGACCGCGAGTTGAACCCGCCGGAGACCCGCGACGTGGGCCAGGTGATTATCGAAGTCGGCCTCGCCCCAGTAAAGCCGGCCGAGTTCGTGATCTTCCGCATCAGCCAGTTCTCAGGTGTTGCCGAGTAAGGAGGTAGCCAACCGTGCCAACCGGTGAGCAACAGGATCCCCTAGTCTCATTTCACTTCTACGTGACTATTGGCGACATCCAGGCGGCCTTCCGTGAGTGCTCCGGGCTGGGCTCGGAGAGCCAGGTCGTCGAATACAAAGCCGCGGACAAGAACGGCGTCGAGGTGATCATCAAGCAGCCGGGCGCGCTGAAGTGGGAGAATATCGTCCTCAAGCGCGGCATCACCAAGGATCTCGCCCTTTGGCGGTGGCGCAAACAGGTGGAGGA
>JAJZQK010000069.1 GCA_021847625.1 Chloroflexota bacterium | reverse complement strand
GAAGTCAACATGGTCGCCTGCTATATGGCAAAGGAGATGGGCGCACACCGCACGGTGGCCCGCATCAGAGAGGCCCATGTCCGCGCCCCGCTGACGATCGGCAGCGGTCGCAAACAGAAGGTGGTGGTGCGTACAAAGAGCATGGTCATCGACTTCACCATCACCCCCGAGCAGGTCGTCGCCGAGGAGATTGCCCGCGTGATGCGCAGGACTTGCGCGGTAGCGGTCGAGGAGTTCGGCGAGGGTCGGATCGAGATGGCGGAGCTGCGAGTCGACCGACCGCTGGCCGGAGGACGTTGGCTGCAGGATATCTCTTTCCCTCGCCCTTGTGTGGTCGCGGCGATAGTACGCCAGGGCCAGATGATCATTCCTCACGGGCACGACGCCATCGAGCCAGGCGACCACGTCCACCTCATCGCCGCTCGCGAGTCCATGAGCCCCTTGATGGGGATGTTCGGAGCCTCCGAGTCCGTCATGCGCAACGCCATCATCTTCGGCGGGGGACGCATTGGTATGCGAACAGCCAAGCTCCTGGACAGCATCGGCATCCGAGTCAAGATCATCGAAAAGAGCATCGAGCGGTCGCGGCAGTTGGCAAGCGAACTCGACCGTGTCCTCGTCATTCACGGGGAAGGGACTGACTCGGCATTCCTTCGCGAGGAGGGCGTAGGCGAGGCCGATGGCTTCGTCAGCGCTACCGGCCGGGACGAACTAAACGTGCTCGCGGGCCTCCTAGCCAAGAAGATGGGGGCAAAACGGACCGTCGTGATCGTGAACAAGCCAGAATACGTCTCGCTCGTCGAAGAGGTCGGCATCGACACGGCCGTCAACCCCCTGACGCTGACGGCCAACGCCATCCTGCGTTTCGTGCGCCGCGGTCAGATCATCTCCGTCGCCCGCCTGGAAGGGGACGGGGCCGAGGCCATCGAACTGCTCGTCGGCGAAACTTATAAGCACCTGGGTCGGCGCCTGCGCGATGCGGACCTGCCGAAGGATGTCCTCATCGGCGCCGTGGTTCGCAACAACCGGGTGCTCATTCCGGACGGCAACACGACCATCGAAGAGGGCGACAGGGTCGTCGTCATCTGCACGCCCCAAGCCATCCCGGCGGTGGAAAGGCACTTCGAGTAGGTATGAGACCGGGCGTAGTCCTCTACTTTCTCGGCCTGTTGACGACATTCATAGGCGCCGCAATGGTGGTCCCCCTCGGGGTTAGCCTCTACTACGCCGAAGGAGACACGGTGGCGTTCGCCCAGGCGATGCTGGTCACAGTCGTGGTAGGCATCGCCTTCTGGTGGCCGCTCCGGCGCAAGGTGAGCTCCATCACCCGTCGCGAGTCGTTCGCGATTGTAACACTCGGTTGGGCCACCGCCTCGGCTTTCGCCGCCCTGCCCTTCATGTTCGCGGGGACCTTCACGAGTTACGTCGACGCCTATTTCGAGGCGATGTCCGGGTTCACCACCACTGGAGCGTCCGTTCTTCCCTATATCGAAGGCGAGCCGCACGGCGTCTTGCTCTGGCGCAGCTTCATTCAGTGGCTCGGGGGCATGGGGATCATCGTCCTCTTCGTCGCCATCCTGCCTATGCTCGGGGTCGGGGCGGCGCGGATGTTCGAGGACGAGGCGCCCGGGCCGCCGACAGAGCGCCTCACCCCCCGGATCCGGCAGACGGCAAAGGCCCTCTGGCTCATCTACGTGGTCTTGTCTGCCGCGGAGGTCGCGCTGCTGACGGCGGCCGGTCTCTCCCTCTTCGACTCGGTGACCCACACGTTCTCGACGATGGCGACCGGGGGCTACTCTCCCCGCAACACCAGCGTGGGAGCCTACAACAGCCCCTCGGTTGAGTACATCATCACGTTCTTCATGGCCGCGGCCGGCGTCAACTTCGCCCTCTACTACTTCCTCTGGCGCCGGCAGACGACACGGCTCATCGCCGACCGGGAGGTCCAGGTCTACCTGGCGATCATCGGCGCGGCGACGGGCTTGGTCCTGTTCGACCTGACCCTTAACTCCGACACCTCTTTGGGGGAGAACCTGCGGCTAGCCCTGTTCCAGGTCGTCTCCATCCAGACGACAACGGGCTTCGCGACGACCAATTTCGACCTCTGGCCGCCGCTGTCACGAACCGTGCTCATCGGTCTGATGATCTTGGGCGCCTGCGCGGGCTCAACCGGGGGTGGCATGAAGGTGATTCGCATCTGGGTGCTCGTCAAGTTCGCCCATCGGGAGATCTACACGATGTTTCACCCCAGGGCGGTGCTGCCCCTCAAGCTGAAAGGGAGGCCGATTTCCGACAAAGTGGTCTCGGAGACGGTCGGCTTCTCGATCCTCTATATTTTCCTGCTGGCAGCGGCGACCCTGTTCATCACGAGCTTCGGGATCGACATGACCTCGGCCTTCTCGGCGGCGGTCGCGACCGTCGGCAATATCGGTCCCGGCCTGGGGATCGTGGGACCGGCGACGCACTACGGGCCGCTGCCCGACCCGGTCAAGGTGGTGCTGATCTTCTGCATGCTGGCCGGGCGTCTGGAGATTTGGACGCTGTTCGTGCTGCTGCGACCGGCCTTCTGGACTACCCGGTAGTTCGGTCGCCGCCCCTGCCATGCTCGGCCTCCTTAACCAACCAGGACCGCCCGCCCCTCGCTCATCGCCGACTCGCCGTGACGAGAACCGTCCTCGTGCGCCAATTGATGGTCTTGTCCAGGAGTTCACGCTGGAACAGGCCCCGCACGAGGGCAAGCTCTTCAACGCTCAGCCGCTGCAGGAGATGCTGCGCGTACGACATGCGACCGCCCTCGCCCTTCTCGGCGAACCAGCGCTCCAAGAGCGCTCGCCCCACGTGCAGGGTCGTGTTCTGCCGCTCGGGCCGGACGGCAACCTCGCCAAATCCAGCATCGGCCAACCATTCCTCCAGCTGGTCGCCGTCCCAATTGACGAGCGGATCTCCGGGCTCTTCGTAGATCGCCTCCTCGGCGGCAGCCAGCCGCTCTGCCAGCATCGGTTCCAACGATGAGATATCCGCGAGGGCATACAGCCGTTGCGAGTGCCTGGGCACGGTCTCGAAAAGGCTCAGCCGGGAACCTCCGCGCAGCCGCTCCGCCAGTAGCGCGAGGGCACCGGGCTTGTCCTGAAGTTGGGCCAGCGCGCCCCTGCCGACCGCCGCGTCAAAGCGCACGTCGGCCTCGCCTCTCGCGGCCAGGAGCGCGGGTAGGTCGGCGATGGCACCGACCAGCACCGCCGGCCGCGCCAGCTCGTCCAGCTGGGCAGCCTGCCCAGAAAGCGATTTACCCGCCTCCGGATCTCTCGCCAACGTCCAGACCCTCCCTTCCGGCACCCGCCGGACCAGGTCCCAGGTCAGCAGGCCCGTACCGGCGTTGAGGTCGATGGCCAGGTGGTGGCGCTGAAGCCGAGCGCCGTCGAGGACGCTGTCCCGCACCTGCGCCAATCGCTCACCGACACCGCCGATCGTTCTCTGGAGCCACCGCTCCCGCGTGGGGTTGCACGGCGAGGTCGTCAGGGCCTCGACTGGGGAGGCGCCCAGCCCTTCCACCATCGCCGCCAGCTGCGCCTCCCGCCTGCGGGCGACCTCTTCGCCGATTTGTTTCTCGTGCCCTTGGGCCGAGGGCTGGTAGAAGACCCTCCCCTGTAGCGCCGTGGGTAGGTACTGCTGGGCCACCCAGTGGTCGCGGTAAGCGTGGGGGTATAGATAGCCCTCGCCGTGCCCGAAGCCCTGGGAGTCACGGCTGCTATCCTTGAGGTGCGCAGGGGTCTCTTGTGTCCGCTCGTTTTCCACGGCGGAGAGGGCATCGAAGAAGGCGAAGGTGCTGTTGGACTTGGGCGCCGTGGCCAAGTAGAGGGCCGCCTCCGCCAAATGGAAACGGCCTTCGGGCAGGCCCACGCGATCGAAGGCCTGGGCGCAGGAAACCACCACGCCTAGCGCCGCCGGATCGGCCAGTCCCACGTCCTCTCCCGCGAAGATCAGCATGCGCCGGAAGATGAAGTCCGGATCCTCGCCCGCGTACACCATCTTCGCCAGCCAGTACATCGCCGCGTCGGGGTCGGAGCCGCGCAGCGACTTGATGAAGGCGGAAATGGTGTCATAATGCACGTCCCCTTCTTTGTCGTAGAGCACGGCCCGGCGCTGGATGCTCTCCTCGGCGACGGCAAGGTTCACCACAACGGTGCCCGTCTCGTCAGGCGGCGTCGTCTCGACCGCCAGCTCGAGGGCATTCAGCACGCCACGGGCGTCGCCGTTGGCGACGTCCACGAGGTGCGCCAGCGCATCCTCGCACAGATCGACCTGCCGATCGCCGTAGCCGCGCTCTTTGTCCCGTACCGCCCGCAGGGCAATCTCCCGCAGGTCAGCCTCCGTGAGTTGACTGAGCTGGAAGACGTGGCTGCGGCTCACGAGGGGACGGTTGACCGAGAAGAACGGGTTCTCTGTCGTGGCGCCGATGAGGATTACCGTGCCGTTCTCCACCCAGGGCAAGAGGGCATCCTGCTGGGCCTTGTTCCAGCGATGCACCTCGTCCACGAAGAGCGTCGTCCGCAGTCCCAGGGCCTGCCGCCGCTTCTGCGCCTCGGCCGTCACCCGCCGAATGTCGGCCACCCCGGCGAGGACGGCGTTGAGGCTCTCGAAGTGGGAGCGAGTGGTGTTGGCGACGACCATCGCCAGCGTGGTCTTGCCGGTTCCCGGTGGTCCGTAGAGAATCAGAGAGGAAAGCTGGTCCGCTTGGATCGCCCGCCGCAGGAGGCGCCCGGGCCCGACGATGTGGTCCTGCCCCACGTAGTCCTCGAGCGTGCGGGGCCGCATGCGCGCGGCGAGGGGTTCGTGCCTGGCGCCGGGAGGGTCAGCGAATAGCGTCATGGACGAGCCACCCCTCGCTTGTCCGCAAGAGAGAAGACGCTTCGTCTATGGCCTGGCGAACCTGCCCGGGCGCCGTGCCGCCGACCACGTCGCGATCCGCCAGAGAAGACTCCACGCTGATGGCGAGGACCTCTGGTCCGAAAAGTGGGGAGGCCTCCTGATAGTCGGCCAGAGAGAGGTCGGCAAACGCCTTCTCCTGCGCCAGGCAGCGTTGCACGAGCCCGCCGACCACCTCGTGGGCCTCGCGGAACGGCAGCCCCTTCCGCACCAGGTAGTCGGCCAGATCGGTGGCGAGGGCAAAGCTCTCATCCGCCGTTCGCCTGGTCCGCTCGGCATCGACCCGCATTGTCGCCAGCATCGGCGGGAAGACCCCCAGGCAGGCGAGGACCGTATCGATAGCGTCGAAGAGGGCCTCTTTGTCTTCCTGCATATCGCGATTGTAGGCCAGCGGCAGGCCTTTGAGGATGGTGAGAATGGCCACGAGGTCGCCGTAGACTCGCCCTGTCTTCCCCCTCGTTAACTCCGCGATGTCCGGGTTCTTTTTCTGGGGCATTATGCTCGAACCCGTGGCGTAGGCGTCGTCCAACTCGATGAAGCGAAACTCGGCCGAGGACCAGAGCACGATCTCTTCCGCCAGGCGGGACAGGTGCATCATGGCGAGAGAAGCGGCGAAGATGTACTCGGCGACGAAGTCGCGGTCCGCGACCGCGTCGATGCTGTTCCTGGTGACTCCGGCAAGGCCAAGCTCGGCGGCGACCTGCCGCCGGTCGATCGGATAGGCCACGCCGGCAAGGGCGCCGGCGCCCAGCGGCGACACGTTCGTGCGAGCATAGACCCCGCGCAGGCGCTCGACGTCGCGCTGGAACATCTCGAAGTAGGCCAGAAGGTGGTGAGCCAGCAGGACGGGCTGGGCCCGCTGCATGTGGGTGTAGCCGGGAATCACCACCGTGAAGTGGGAGCGGGACAGGTCAAGTAGCGTTTCCTGCAGCGCGCAGAGACGGCTGATCGTCTCCACGGTTGCCGCCCTCGCGTACAGCCGTACGTCCAGGGCCACCTGGTCGTTGCGACTGCGGGCGGTATGCAGTTTGCCGGCGACCGGTCCTATCTTCTCGCGCAGGCGAGCCTCGATATTCATGTGAATATCCTCGAACTCCCTGCGGAAGGGGAACGTGCCGGCCTCTATCTCGTCCCGAACCTCCGCCAGCCCACGCAGAATGGCCTCGGCCTCCCGCTCCTCGATAACGCCGGTAGTCGCCAGCATCCGGCAATGCGCCATGCTGCCGGCGATGTCCTCCTTGTAGAGCCGCCGGTCGAACTGTATCGAGGACGTGAACGCCTCGACGAGCTTGTCGGTACCCGCGCGAAAGCGCCCACCCCACGGCTTCTTCGTCCTCTCCATAGCGCGCCCCGTCCGAGGCCTATTCTGCCTCCTCCACCCGAATATCGGCGTCGTCGACTTTCGGCGGCATAATGCCGAGGGCACCCTCGGCCTGCCCCAGCAGCTGGATCTGGGCCTGCGTGCGCAGCGGCAGCCCGAACAGTTTGATGAACCCCTCGGCCGCCCGATGGTCGAAGGCATCGGCGCGATCGTATGTCGCCAACGAATAGCTGTAGAGCGACTCGGCCGACTGGCGCCCGATGGCCTGGCAATTGCCCTTTTGCAGGCGCACCCGCACCACCCCCGTAACGTGGCGCTGCGAGCTGGCCACGTAGGCAGCCAGGTCCTGGTGAAGGGCGCTGAACCAGAGGCCGTTGTAGATCAGGTCCGCGTATTGGATGGCCACGATCGACTTGAACCTCGCCGAGTCCTTCGTCAGCGTCAGCGTTTCCAGCGCCGCGTGAGCCGCGTGAAGTATCGTGGCAGCAGGCGCCTCGTAGATCTCGCGCGACTTGATGCCCACCAGCCGATTCTCCACATGGTCCACCCGCCCAATGCCGTGGGCGCCGCCGAGCTTGTTGAGTTTCTCGATCAGGACGACCCCATCCATCCCCTCGCCGTCCAGGGATACCGGCACGCCCCGCTCGAAGCCGATCTCAACGTAGAACGGCTCGTCCGGCGCCTTCCTGGGGCTGACGGTCCACTCGTAGACCTCCTCGGGAGGCTCGTTCCAGGGGTCCTCTAGGACGCCGCACTCGATACTCCGGCCCCAGAGGTTGACGTCGATGCTGTAGGGGCTGGCGTGCGTGACGGGGACGGGGATATCGTGCTCACGGGCGTACTCTATCTCCTCCTCGCGGCTCATCTGCCACTCCCGCACGGGAGCGATTACGTTGATGTCGGGGGCCAAGGCGGCGACGGCGACGTCGAAGCGCACCTGGTCATTACCCTTGCCGGTCGAACCGTGAGCGACAGCGGTCGCCCCTTCCTGTCTCGCTGTGTCGACCAGGAGCTTGGCGATCAAGGGGCGCCCGAGGGCGGTCGCCAGGGGATAGGCGCCCTCGTAGATGGCCCCCGCCTGCAACGCGGGGTAGATGAAGTACTTCACGAAGAGGTCTCGCGCGTCGATGACCAACGCCTTCTTGGCGCCGAGACGGAGGGCCTTGGCCTGGATCTGTTCGAGGTCTCGCTCGTTCGCTCCTAGATCCATGGTGACGGTGATTACCTCAGCGTCGTACTTGTCCTGTAGCCATCTGATACAGACCGAAGTATCCAGCCCACCGGAATAGGCCAAAACCACCCGCTGCCGCATTTTGCTTATCTCCTTGGCGAGAAACGTTCATAAACTACCAATGGCCCGGTTATCGGGCCACCGTAGGGAATTGCCGTGCAGGCACACGCCGAAATATAGTACAAGGATGGCTGTTTGTCAACGTCGACCGCCAGGCTGCTGAGACCGACGAAAAGGCCCCCGGTCACCAGGTTCGGTAACCGGGGGCCTTGTCAATTAGACGGGGTCAACTAGACGGGATCAACCGTCCTCTACCGCAGTGAGGACGGCAGGATGTTCAGTTGCTCGCGGTACTTGGCTACCGTGCGCCGGGCGACGTGAATCCCTCGCCTGGCCAGGCTCTCGGCAATCTCCTGGTCCGTCAGCGGCGTCTCCTCGACGTCGATCAGCTCCTTGATGACGTCCTTCACGCTCAAGGAAGCGGTGAAGAAATCGCTGAAGGGCACGACCCGACCGTCGGGCAGCATCACGAACTTAGACGCCGTGGCCCGGCTAACCGTGGACTCATGCATCCCCAGCCTGGCCGCCACTTGCGCCCGCGTCAGCGGCTTTAGGTGACGAATCCCATTCGTGAGGAAATCCTCTTGTTCCTCGACTATGGAGTTGGTAATGCGCTGTATAGTCTGGCGCCGTTGGTTGATGTTGGCGATAAACAGCTTCGCCCGTGAAACGTACTGCTGGATGTGACGCCGCTCGTCATCCGACAGCCGGTCGCCGGCCCGATCCAACTCGCTCGAGAGCTGGTTGTACATCGGACTGAGGCGAAGGACGAACCGCTTCGACTCGACGACCTCGATGTCGAACCCTTCCTCGCCCTTGCTGATGATGACGTCAGGCATCACGTAGGTCGAGATGGGCTCGTTCGGGCCCGGCTCCGGGAGCCCCGAGCCCTGGGCCGGATAGGGGTTCAGGTGATGCTTGATAAAATCCCAGACCTCGGCCACCTCCTCCGACGAGATGCCCATCTCGCTGGCTATGCGGCCGAACTTATGCTCGCCCAGCCTCGTCAGGTGCTTCTTGATGATCTCCCGTGCATGCGGATGGGTAATATCCTGCGCCTCGAGGTAATCGAGCTGGATCAACAGACACTCGCGAAGGTCCCGCGCCCCGATGCCGATGGGGTCGAGCGACTGCAGGTGACGGAGAACGATCTCCACGTGACTGACCTCCGTGTCGAAGAGGTCGGCGACCTCTTGCACGGAAATCCGCAGGTAGCCGTTCTCGTCCAGATTGCCGACCAGGTAATCGGCAATCGGCATGTCCTCCGTCGGGAGCATGGACTGGAGTTCGGAGAGCAGACGCTCTTGAAGCGTCATCTGGGACGCCACTTGCGTAAGTGGATCGAACTCCTCCTCACCCGAGGAAGAGAGGCCCTGTGTAGGCAAGTAGTCCTCCGCCGGCTCAGTTTGTCCGTCGGACGCTTGGCTAGCCTCCTTCTTCTGGGCCAGGCAGTGGGGGCAGACGTTGCCCTCCATCGCCCCCCCGCAGATAGGGCATTTGTCTACTTCCGTCATCTCCAGGGCCGGGTTCTCGTCCAGCTCGGTCTGGATAGCCTGCTGCAGTTCGAGCGAAGAGAGCTCCAATATGTAACTTGCCGCCACCAGACGCGGGGATACCTTTATCGTCTGTTGCTGGACGGCATCTTGATTCAGATCCATTTCCATTGGCGATTACTCCTGCCTACCTTCGCATGTCGACGTAGTAGGTGCTGCCGGCCACACTCTTGGCCTTGGCCTTGACCTCGGCGGCCAGTTTTCCGACCATGCCTACACTATCAACCGCCTTGTACTTGTTCGTCACCACTCCGATACTGACGCCGGCCAGGGGTAGCCTCACCGGATTGCCCTGCCGATCTGTCGCGTCGATGTAGCCTCGTGCCACGTCCTCCGGCGAATAGTGGTGCTTAACTTCCTCGTCGAAGCGAGCGATGATCCGACGACACACCCTATCCACCTGCTCGGCGCCGACAATGGCAACAAAGTCATCACCGCCGATGTGCCCAAGGAAAGTAAGGTCGTTGCCGTAACTGCCGACCGTCTCTTCTAGGATGAGGGCCAAAGACTTAATGAGCTCGTTCCCACGGACAAACCCATACACGTCGTTGTAAGCCTTGAAATGGTCGATGTCCACATAAAGGATGGCCCATTTGGTCTGTTGGTTGCGCACCAGCTGGCTGATCGTTCTTTCGATCAGCGTGTTACCGGGTAAGCCCGTCAGCTCGGAGAGTAGCCCAAGCTCGACGTGGCGAAGTTGCGTGCGGATGCGCGCGAGCAGTTCCTGGAGGTTGAACGGTTTGGTGATGTAGTCGTCGGCGCCGATGCTTAGCGCCTCCACCTTGTCGCCAACACCTTGTCTGGCGGTAAGCATAATGATCGGTATGTATGTAGTGCGAATGCTCTGCCGCAGGCGCCGACAGACGGCAAGGCCATCCATGTCCGGCAGCATGAGATCCAGCAGAATCAAGTGCGGCAACTCCCTCTTCGCCACGTCAACCGCCTCCACCCCCGTCTTGGCCGTCAAAGTCTCGTATCCTTCTAGGCGAAGAAATGTCTCGAGAAGGTCCAA
>JAJZQK010000068.1 GCA_021847625.1 Chloroflexota bacterium | reverse complement strand
GCCCTTGGTGGTGCGGCCCTCGTAGATCGTCGCCTCGACGTCCTCGATCTTGGCGTTGATCTTCAGCTTCGCCAGGTCGGCCTGGACGATCTGGGCGATGCCCAGCAGCGGCGGGTTGGCCTTCTGCGAGCAGAGGAAGTTGGTGTCGAAGCCGTTGGCGAAGCCTGCTTCGGCCAGCAGCGCCTTGGCCTTTTCCAGGTCGTACTTGTACTTGCCTTCCAGATCGGCGAAGTAGGCCCAGGAGCCGCGCGGCCAGTGCAGGCAGGTGTACTCCACCGTGCCCGAGAGGACCTGCTTGGCGATGCGCTCGCGGTCGATGGCGTAGTTCATCGCCTGGCGGACCTTCTTGTTGGCAAACGGCCCCGTGTTCTTGGCCATCAGGTGGAACATCCCCTGTGCGCCCGCGCCCGGTTCGGAGACGAGACCAGCCACGGTCTTCAAGCGCGGTACATCGGTGAGCGATGGGGCCCAAATGGCATCCAGCGCCTTGCTCTCCAGGTTGATCACGAGCGCCGCCGGGTCAGGAATAACCTTGAAGACGACCTCGCCCATGTACGGTTGGCCCTTTTGCCAGTAGTCTGGGAAGCGCTTGGCCGTGAAATAATCGTTGGGCACGTAGTTGGTAACCATGAAGGGCCCGCTCCCGGCGTCCTTCGTGCCGATCTTGTCGACGGCCGTCTTGTCGAACATACAAAGCGTGTCCAGGGCGTCGAAGATCACCGGGTTGGGTGCGTCGAACTTCAACTCGGCCATGAACTTGTCCGGCGTCTTGATGTCCTTGATTAGCCCGTAGAGCTGGCGCAACTGGGGCGAGCCCGTGGTTGGGTCCTTGGCGTACTGCCATGAGAAGACCACGTCCTCGGAGGTGAAATCGCGGCCGGTGTGGAACTTGACGCCCTGGCGCAACTTCAGCGTCATCGTCAGGTTGTCGGGCGAGAACTGCCAGGACTCGGCCATCTCCGGCTGAGGATTGAGGTCCTTGTCCAGCCGCACGAGGCAGCCGTAGAGCGACCTGATCCAGCTCATGTTGCCGCGTTGCAGGTCGACGCCGTTGAAGCTCTTCATGTTGACGGTGCGTGCGGCGGTGTAGGTGCCGCCTGTCTCGGGCGCCTTGGTGGCCGCTGCCGCGGCAGTGGCAGTCGGTGCCGCCGTCGCAGCGGGCTTCACCGATGTGGGTTGGGCGGCTGGGGCCTGGGTGGGAACGGGAGTAGCAGCTGGGGCCTGGGTAGGGGCGGGCGTGGCGGCTGGGGAGCAGGCTTGGGACAGCCCCAAACCCGCGCCGACGACGGCCAGTTTCAGAAAGTCGCGACGATTGATAGGCGTTCTCATCGATCCCCCTATGTTATTGAACTGTGTTGCCGAAGTGCGTTTGCGCGACCAAACGCACTTCGGACAGGGCCCAATAGAGCTAGGCGGCGACCTCCGCTCCGCCTAGCTGGTCCGCAATTCGGCCATGAACTCGCGCAGTTGGGCGTAGAGCTCCGAAGCCCTACCGGGATCTTTGGCGGCGATGTTGTTCAACTGATAGCGGTCCTCCCGTCGGTCGAACAGCTGGTCGCGCTCGGGCACCTCAGCTATGCTGCCCGGCGTGCAGGTCCACTGGTCCTCGCCGTCCAGGGTAGCGACTTCCTTCGCACGACGCTCCATGTCGCTTATCGATTCGCCGAGCACCCTCGAGAGATGGCCGGCCGACTTCAGGATGCCGCGGCGGTAGATGCCGAACTTGGCGTCGGCAATGGTCTTCTCATCCGGGCGCAGCCAGTGGATGAAGGACCAGTCCTCCGTGATGATCGAGGCCGAGTACTTGAAGTAGCCGGCAATGGCGAAGTCGCGCAACTTGTCCACCTCGCCCCGGGCCAGCGGCAACAGGCTCTTGCCGGTGTGCTCCGGGTGCACTCCTATGCCCAGCCAGTCGGTAACCGTGGGCGCCACGTCGCAGGACTGCGTGAAGCCCTTCACCCGCTTGCCCGCCGGCAGCCCGGGGCCGCGCATGATGATCGGCGCGTGTACCAGCTCTTCGTAGGGCCAGGGGCGAACCTTGCGCATCAGCCCGTGCCCGTGCTCCCCGTTGCCCAGGGGCTCGCCGTGGTCGGAGACCATCAGGAAGAGGGTGTCTTCCTCCAGCCCCAAAGCCCGCACCTTGTCCATCAGGTAGCCCAGCCACCTGTCGACCATCGTCACCTTCTCGGCATGAAGCATGCGGATGTGGTGCAGCTCGGGCTCGGTGAAGATGCCTTCGACCTGACCCTGGACGGGGAGGAACATGTCCTTGCCCTTGTAGTCGGGGTCGTAGAGGCACTTCAGGTCAGGATCGTAGACACTCGGCGGGTCCCAGGGTTCATGCGGGTCGAAGCAATCGACCCAGAGGAAGAATTGCTTGTTGCGGTCCACTTCCTCCAGGTACTTGACCGCCCGCTTCATCACCCGGGGCGCCATCTGGTCCTCTTCGCTCTTCCAGTACTGGGTTTCCTTGAGGTGGCACGCCATCTCGTAGAGCAGCGGCCCGACGACCCTTTCCCCCATCACCCTGTCGACAGTCTCGAGGATGTGGTCTTCGACGAAGTCTTCAGGCTTCAGATGGTACTGGGTGTCCTGACCAAAATACTCGTGATCGTTCTCGTGCCCGTGGATGTAGTGGACCTTATCGAAACCGCGGGTATAGCCGAACTTCGGCAGGCGGTACATCGGGCAGTCAAACACGAGCGCCGTGTCAATTGGCCGCCCCCAGCAGAGGTCGGCGATGGTGGTGTCATCCATATCCAAGGCCGACCAACCCTTATCGTGCAGGTGGTAACGGCCGGTGTGCATCGAGCGGCGGCAAGGCACCGTCGGCAGGCCCTCGATGTAGTTGTTCTCGAACAAGACCCCCTCCCTGGCCAGGCGGTCCAGGTTCGGGGTCTTGATCCACTTGTTGCCGTAGCAGCCCACGTAGTTGGCACCAAGGCTGTCCAGCATTACGACGATGACGTTCTTCTTCACGCGTTCCTCCTCTGTTTGGTCTTGTTCCGTGACTGCGCACCCAATGGGATGGCAACCAGGGGCTCGTTGGGCGCCTCGACAACTTCGGTTCTGCTATGCACCCTCCGTGGTACTCCGTATGTACTTTTCGGCGCTCAGGGCGGCGATTGTACCATCGGCCGCCGCGGTGGTCAGATAGCAGAATTCCTTCTGGACTACGTCGCCGGCGGCGAACACGCCCGGTACGTTGGTTTCCAGTCTGGAGTTAGCATTAATGTAGCCGCCTGCATCTAGGTCAACTATGCCGCCGAAAGGCTCGGTGTTGGCCTTCTGGCCGATGAAGATGAAGGCGCCATCCACGTATGCCTATTCCGCCTCGTTCTGGCTGCGGTTCTCCAGAGTGACCCTGCAGCCGCTGCCTTCGTCGTCCACCGCCTTGACGGGTGAGTGCCTACACCCTACTGCTGAGAATCATGTCCACAAGCTGACGCTTGGTCTCTCTGTTGTGGAATGTGACGGCGTCCATCAATTGGGACACGTTTCTCAGCTCGAGCGCCCTGACCATGGCCCTGTGTTCCTCGATGGTCTGCAGGATGCGGCAATGACCATACGCCTCGGCGTAGCGGATCCGCATGATGCAGGTTTGGACATTAAGTCCGTCATACAGGCTTGCCAGGCGTCGATTCCCGGTGAACCGGAAGAGCAGAAGGTGAAAGTCGTGGTCCAGGCGAAAAAAAGTCGCATAGTCAGTGCAACGACCGTCCGCCCCTATGAGGCTTGCCATGTCAGCCACGTTCTTCTGCATCTCGGTGATGTACTCGGGCCGCCCAACCTCGACGGCGAGCTCCGCCGCCCCTTTGACGAGGATCAGGGCCGCATCCATCAGCTCGGCCACATCGCTAGCATCCAGTCTGCTGACGAAGTAGCCTTTGCGGGGCACATCGTCTACAAGCCCCTCGGCCGAGAGCTTGTTCAGCGCGTCCTTGACCGGGGTGCGGCTGACGCCTAGCTGTCTAGCTAATTCGACGATGAGCAGTGGTCTGCCCGGGGCCAGCCTGCCGCTAAGAACCTCGTCTTTCAGTAAGTCGTAGACGTGGTCGGACAGTTCGCGTGCCTCTGGCAGCACGATGGTGGCATCCATCCAACAGTACCTCCGTAGGTAGGCAAGGGGGCAACGCCGGTGCCGAGCGCTGTCTCCGCCGCTGGCGCCACGAGCATCTGCACGCCATCAAACCGCGGCGGCGTGGTCGCCATCGCCCGAGACGCCCAGCCGCTGGTTACCCCTGGGTGTTAGCGTTGCATTCTAATGCATTCGCGTGAATTCACGGCTGGACGGTATTATATGGCCTGCTCGGGAAGGCGTCAAGCTGCCTTCTCGGGGATGTAAGTCTCAGGCTTGGGGGAAAACGAGTGGACGGCGGCACTGGAGGAGCAGGACGTGCGCCCCTCCCCGAAGGCGACGGCCTCCATTCCCAGGGCACGGGCGTAAAACTCGCACGTCCTGCCTATGTCGCTAACCGTCAGCACGATGTGGTCGATGCCCTCGACGTTCACCGCAGGCCACCATCCTTTCCGCCATCGCCAATGCAACAGGCCAGCCAGGCCCCCTCTCCCATCCAGGGCCCAAGGGTGGGCAGCCCCGCCAGGGGAAAGACCGCGCGGGGCTGAAGCGGCCGCGCTAGGTTAACAAAGCCCGCTGCTTCAGCGGCGGGCGGGCGGCCCGCACCTGCACCCTGGCGCCCTGCGGGGCGCGGGCGGCAGGGGACAAGCCCCTGCCCTACAGGCCGTCGGTGAGGGCTTACCCTACGACCCCGTGATCATGTCGATCATTCCCCGCTCCTTGGCCCGGTGCTCGGCGAAGCGGAAGACGAAGTTGGCGATGGCAACGGCGACCACCGTGCTCAGCATGAGGCCCGCGACGACCTCGCTCGTGGAGAGGTCGACGAGCGAGAAGCCCTGCCCTGAGCCCAGGAGCGCCCGCCGCGTCGCCTCCAGCCAGTAGGTCATGGGCAGCGCCCGCGCTATCGGCTGCACCCAGTCCGGCAGCACGGCTACCGGAAAGATGACCCCACAGAGAAGGAATAGCGTGCCCGCCACGCCCTCGCTCAGCCCCCACGACTCCCGCCAGATGTTCAGGGAGACCCCGGCCACGGCGATGCCCACCGCCCCCACGCCCGCCAGACCGAACACGAGCGACAGCACCAGCAACGGGTAGTCCACGCGGGCGAGGTCGATCGGCACGTCCAGGAACAGGACGCCCACCAGCAGCGTGACGACGACCGCCGCCGAGGCGCTGGCCAGGTGCGCCGCACCCCGCCCGAGCAGATAGGTGTAGAAGCGCACGGGGGCGATATAGATGTACTTGAGCATCACGTAGCGCTCGCGGTCGTCCAGTATCCCCCAGGCCAGGCCCTGCAGGCCGTTGATGACGAAGGCCCAGAAGGCGTTGCCGACGACGAGGAACGCCATCACCTCGCCCTTCGTGTTGCCACCGGCCACTACTATGTACATGAACACGAGGATCAGGGCCGACGCCACCGGTCGGGCGATCGAGTAGACGATGAACAGGAAGGGGTCCGTCCAGTTGCTCTCGATCGCCCAGCCCAAGCGGGCGGCCGTTATCAGCACTCGCAGCTCGTCGCGTATCGCCAAGATGCCTACCTCCCTAGTTCCCCCGCAGGCTGAGGCGGGCGTCTCGCCGGGCTCGTCGCTCGGTGTAGTCGAGGGCCCGGTGAGCGAGGTAGAACAGCACGACGGCGAGGACGAAGAGCCCCGCTATCTCCTGCCCCACCGGCAGCAGAGCCATCGCCCTGTCGGCGCCGAAGAGCAGCTGGCGCACGGCGTCGAGGCCCAGCGTGAGCGGGATGAACGAGAAGAACAGCGCCACGGCAAAGCCCAGGCTCCGGATGGGGAAGTAGAAGCCGGTGAAGAAGTAGATCGGCTCTCGCAGCATGGTGTTGATGTGCCAGGCCTCCCGTCCCCACAGCAGGTAGATCGAGCTGAGCAGCATGCCCATGGCGTAGAGGGCGGCCATGGCCACGACGAACACCAGGACCAGCTCCGGCAGCCGCTCCGTGCTGTAGGTCACGCCAAAGGCGAGGCTGGCGACGGTCACCACGGCCACCGCCCGCAGCACGGTGGTGAACATGCCCCCGAGGGCCATGCCACAGAGGATGGCCATCAGCGAGGTCGGCGAGACGATGAAGATGTCAAGATTACCACTGTCGCGTTCCCAGTAGAACTGGGCCCCCATCGACCAGAGGACGTTACCCCAGAAGGCGATGGCCGCCCCGCCGAGGACGACGAAGCCCACGAACTGCTCCGGCGCCCCCAGCGCCTTGTAGACGTAGACAAAGGCGAAGGTGCTGAGCAACGGCAGCAGAATCTCGTAGAAAATCCAGCTCGGCTCACGATTGGCGCCAATCACCCGCGGATAGGCCCGGCCAATTATCGTCCGCAAGTACAGATTAAGGTAGTATCTCATAGTATTTGGCGTCTTTCACCGCGGAGAGCACAGAGAACGCAGAGGAGAGAAAGAGGACAGTTATGCCCGGCTTATAGGCCACCACATAGGAACCGACGGCTGAGCCAATCCGGGGCGGACGAGAGCCGACTCCGTCGGTTTTCTCAGCAGAGCCCCCACTGGAGGGCCAGTTGTCAGTCGTACGTGGGGTCTGCGCCCCACTCGCGGGCTATTCCTGGGCCTACACCCTAGGATGCTGCTCCACCAAAGGGCAAGAACCGACAGAGTCAGAGCCGTCCGCCCCTACGTTGCACTTGGCGCACAGCCGTCCTGCGGCACCTTCTACCTGCGAACCTTCCCTACTCTTCTCTATCCTCTTCTCTCTCCGCGTCCTCCGCGCTCTCCGCGGTGAATCTCCGAATCGTTACTCCCGCTTGTCCGTATCCTCGCTCAGCTTGCGGCCGACGAGGGCGATGAATGTGTCCTCCAGTGTCGGCTTGTGCGTCTCTAGCGACAGCAGCCGCCCGCCGCCGCGCCCGACGAGGGCGATGACGTCGGCCAGGGCGCTCTCGTCGGCGAGGGCCACGTCGACCTCCAGATAGCCGTCGTGCGGCGTTTGCTGCACCCCGCTCACCGCCGGCAGCTCCGCCAGATGCCCCACTCCCTCGACCGAGGCCACGCGAAGGCGGTAGATCACTCCCTCCTGCACCCGGCGCTTCAGGCCCTCCGGCGTGTCGCAGGCCACCACCTGCCCGTGATCGACGATCGCCACCCGGTCGCAGAGCTCGTCCGCCTCCATCATATAGTGCGTGGTGAGGAGGATCGTCCTTTCCGGCCGTTCGGCGACCCAACGCTTCACGTAGGCCCGCACGTCCCGCGCCACGGCGACGTCCAGGCCCAGCGTCGGCTCGTCCAGGAAGAGAATCTTGGGGTCGCTCACCAGCCCCCGGCAGATATTCATCTTCTGGCGCATGCCGGTGGAGAGGTTGTAGACCTTCTTGTCGGCGTCGCCGGCCAGGCCCATAATCTCCAACAGCTCGTCGATGCGCCCGCGGGCCTCCTTGCCGGGCAGGCCGTAGAACTGGCTGAACATCCAAAGCTGCTCGCGCACCGTCAGCAGGCCGTAGCCGGAAGTCTCGCCACCGGAGACCATGCTGATGCGGCGGCGGACCTGCCCGGCCTGCGTCGTCACGTCCAGACCGTCCACGAGGGCCCGGCCGCCGCTGGGCAGGAGCAGGGTGACGAGGATCTTGATGAGCGTCGTCTTGCCGGCCCCGTTGGGGCCCAGCAGACCGAACAGCTCGCCTTCTTCTACCCGCAAGCTCACCCCGTCCAGGGCCTTCACCAGGCCGGAAGCGGGGTCGCCGCGTTTGGGCTTGATCTTGTAGACGCGCGAAACGTCAAAGGTCTCGATGGCACAGGGAACGGTCACGTCTTTCCTCTCTAGGGTGCGCCGGGGAATGGTGAACAAGAGGGACAGGCCGACAAGCCGCACCCCTCTACCGGGAGCGGCGGGCCAACGTGGCCCTGATGTCTCCGGCGACCGCGCTATTTTAGCCGACGTTACGCCTCAGGGCAAGGGGAGCGCCAAATGGCAGCCGGCCGGCGCTCCCCACCTGGACTATGGCTATTCCTGGCCATAGATAGGTACTCGCTCAGCTGATATATGGTTGTTCATCCTGCTAATCCTGGCGAGCCTCATTCCGGTCTACTTCGCCGCCGCCCGCGAGCTCGGCCAGACCGGTGGGGTGCTGGCGGCGGCCTTCTTCACCCTCTGGGTGCCCGTCCTCACCGCCGGGATGCTCTGGTACGAGATCATTCTCGCCCCTCTCTACCTCGGCGCCTACCTGCTCTGGCCCGCCGACACGCGTACGCCGGCCTGGCGGGTGCTCGGGGCGGGGCTGGCCCTCGGCCTGGCGGTGACGGTGAAGCAGCATGCCTGGCCGCTCGTCGGCGCCTACGGGCTCTGGCTGCTGCTTCTCTTGGCCGCACGCCGAGCGTCGCCACGGGCGCTGCTGCCGAGGGCTGGCCTCTTCGCCCTCGGCGTGCTGGGGCCGTTCGCGCTCTACCTCGGCCTCGTCCTCGCCGCGAGCCCCCTCGGCGACTACCTGCAATGGGCCTGGCTGAACAATCTCTCTTACCGCACGCTCGCCGCCCAGGCGCCGGACGAAGTCGAAACGCAACTGAGCGTGCTGCTTGCTATACCCGCTGTCGTACTCCTGGCCTTCGCTTTCGTTCGCTCGCGGTCGGCGCCAGCCGCCGACCCAGCGTCCCCTCGCCCCTTCGGGGCGAGGGTTAGGATGAGGGGCCGGCTCGACGCCGGCCAGGGCGGCAGGCCACAAGGGCCTGCCCTACACGTCCGAGGAAGGGCGCCGTTGCCGCTGGCCACGTCGACCGACGCCGCACCGCCTGCCCCACCTGCCTGGCGAAGGTCGCCGTTGCTGCCCGTAGGGCAGGGGCTTGCCCTCTGCCGCCCGTCCGGTCCGGCCGGCGAGGATACGGACCCTCACCCCTACCCTCTCCCTGAAAGGGCGAGGGAGAGCGGGAGCGAAAGGGAGAGGGAGGTTCTTCCCAAGGGAGAGAGAAAGGCAGGGCTTTGGGGCAACGCCTTCCTTATCCTTCTGGTGGTGATGTCGGTGGGCACTGCCTACCCCCGCTTCGGGCTGTTCCACCTGGCCGGAGCGCTGCCCTTACTCACCCTCTGCTTCGTCAGAGGGGTCCCCGGGCTATGGCAGGCCGGTCAGAGAAAGCGGGGAAACGGATGGAGGGTCGCCGCCATGGCTTACGTCGGCGTCTTCCTTGCCCTCTTTGCCTGGCAGGCCCAGCCGACCTATCAGCACATCCTGGCCGTAGGGCCGGTGAGCCTAAACATGTACACCGACCTGGCCCCCATTGCCGACGAGCTGGCCGCCGTCACGACGTCGGGGGATAGGGTGTTCGTCTTTCCCGACATTGAGCCAACCGCCAACATATATCTTCTGAGCCAGCGTCTCCCGGCGGGGATGTGGGCCTATACGTATCCCTGGTATACGACCGACGAGGTGGTACAGGCCACCATAGACCGGCTCGCCAATACGCCCGTGCCGGCCGTGGTGTACATCACGGGACTCAGCGTCGACGGCCAGCAGCCCGAGGAGTACGCCAAGAATCTGGCCGACTACCTACTAACGCACTACCGTCCGGTGAAGGAGATCCGCTGGAGAGGCCGCACGGCAAAGATCATGGTCAGGGTCGAGCCCACCCAGTGACCGGCCCTCGTCAGGGTCCTACCGGTCCTTCGCGGTCCACGAGGACGGTGCCATCTTAGGTTCGGCGGCTCTCGCCGCTGGGGGGTCAATCCCCGTGGCGGCCGTACTCCAGGGCGGCGTCGAACATGGCCACGACGTTCTCCGGCGGCACGTCCGGCTGGATGTTGTGCACGGAACAGAGCACGTAGCCGCCGCCCGGGCCCAGGTCCGCGATTCGCCTCTGCACCTCCTGCCGCACGTCCGCGGGCGTGCCGCGCGGCAGGACGGTGCTGGTGTCGATGGCGCCCCAGAAGGTGAGCCGGTCGCCGAACTCAGCCTTCAGCCTGGCGGTATCGCCCATGTCGGCCACGTTCACCTGGACGGGGTTGGTAATCTGCACGCCGGCCTCGGCCAGGTCGCCGAGCAGGGGGTAGATGGCGCCATCGCAGTGGTGGAAGATCTTGGCGTCCGTGCGGGCGCGGACGAAGTCGAAGATGCGCCGCATGCGCGGCAGGACGAGTCGCCGGAAGAGGGCGGGCGAGATGATCGGTCCGGTGGTGGTACCCAGATCGTCGCGGGA
>JAJZQK010000067.1 GCA_021847625.1 Chloroflexota bacterium | reverse complement strand
AGGTCGGTATGGATTCCATACCTGAGAAGGAAAGGGGACTATGCGACTCACAGGTGTGGCGCAGCTCAAGCCGGGCAAGTGCATAGCGTGCGGCGGCCGCTGTCAGGCCGCTTGCCCTGAAGACGCGATTCAGATGCTGGACAACGGCGAGCCTCTGATCACCGCGGAGAAATGCATCGGCTGCAAGAAGTGCACGAAGGCCTGCCCGTCTGATGCCATCGAGATGCACTTCACCCCCGAGCAGCTGGAGGCACTCGCCAAGCTGGCTGAGCGTAAACGCCAGCGGGCGGCTGCCGCGGCGGCAGCGGGGGAAAGCGCGGAGGCTCCTCCGGCGCCTCGGCCCGCCAAAGAGTACACGGGCGTCTGGGTTTTCGTGGAGCAGACCGAGGGCCAGGCGGCCCGGGTTTCTTGGGAGTTGCTCGGCGTCGGCGCCGAGCTGGCCAAGAAGTTGGACGTCGAACTGTGCTCGGTCGTCATCGGCGATAATGTGGAGGCCCTCTGCCACGAGGCGTTCAGCTATGGCGCCTCCAAGGCTTACCTGATAGATGACCCGGTGTTCCGCTACTACCGCACGGAGCCCTACTACAAGGCTCTCTACGACCTGATAGGAAGATACAAGCCCGAAATCGTGCTGGTCGGGGCGACCGGCCTGGGGCGGGATCTGGCCGGCGCCGTGGCCACGACGCTCAAGACCGGGCTCACGGCGGATTGCACCGGCCTGACCATCGACGAAGAGGGGCTGCTGATCCAGACGCGTCCGGCCTTCGGCGGCAACATCATGGCCTCCATACTCACCGAGCGGACGCGGCCCCAGATGGCCACCGTACGGCCGCGTGTGATGGCCCTGCCAGAGCGCGACCCCTCGCGCCAGGGCGAGATCGTCCGGGCCACGACGCCGTTCCGGCAGGAGGATTTTCTGACCAGGGTGCTGGAGATCATCGACACGAGCCACCTTAACGTCGACGTGACGGCCGCCGACGTGATCGTCTCCGGCGGCCGGGGCATGGGCTGCAAGGAGAACTTCCATGTCCTGCAAGAACTGGCCGACGAGTTGGGGGGCGTCGTGGCCGCCTCGCGCGGGGCCGTTGACGCCGGCTGGATGCCGGCCGAGCGCCAGGTGGGCCAGACGGGAAAGACCGTTCGGCCCATCCTGTACGTCGCCTGCGGCATCAGGGGTGCCATTCAGCACCTGGTCGGCATGCAGAGTTCCGACATCATCATCGGCATCAACAAGGATAAACACGCGCCCATCTTCGAGGTCGCCACGTATGGGATCGTGGGCGACGTATTGCAGGTTGTGCCGGCCCTTACCAAGCAGGTTAGGGAATTGCGAGCCAAAAAGACCGCCCTGCGCGTATAGGGCTAGCTTCGGGGGGTAGCACGGAGTGTCATCCAACGCAAACGCATTCGCGGTCGTATTCGTGGTAGCGCTGGCGCTATTTGGTTGGAGCTGCTATGCGCGGTTCCGCCTGGTGGCCCGGGGCAGGCCGGAAGACCGCTTCAGTAACGTGGGGCAGCGTTTACGCAGCATGCTCCTATATGCTTTTGGCCAGCGGCGGGTTATCCAGCGACGCTACGGCCTGAACCACTTTGTCATCTTCTGGGCTTTCCTGATTCTGCTTATCGCCAACGCCGAGTTTCTGCTGAACGGGCTGGCCCCGGAAGCTATCAGCTTCGCGAACCTGCCCGCGGGCGTCCACGGGGTCCTCTCGTTCGTCTTCGACGTGGTGTCGACGCTTGCCCTCCTGGCCGTGTGCATCGCCGTCGTCCGCCGCACCTTCTTCGCCTCCGCCCACATCGGCAAGCTGAGCCGGGACGCGCTGGTAATTCTGGTAATGATTGGCGTCTTGATGATAGCCTACCTTGGCTTGAACGCCACCAAGATTGCCTCATTCGGCGTGGCCGCTGTCCCATATGCACCGATTTCCAGCTTGTTGGCGGCCGTCTTCCTGTTGTTGGGCGCTCCGGGGGAGTGGCTCGCCGGGCTTGGCCAGGTTCTCTGGTGGATCCACGCGCTGGTGCTGCTCGCCTTCCTGAATTACCTGCCCTACAGCAAGCACATGCACATCCTCACGGCCATCCCAAACTGCTACTTCCGCAGCCTGGAGAAGGTCAACACGCAGCAAAGGGAGGTCTTCGCTAAGGGCAACACGTTCGGCGTGGGGCAGGTGGACCGGTTCACCTGGAAGGCGCTGTTCGACTCGTTCTCCTGCACCGAATGCGGGCGCTGCTCGGACGTCTGTCCCGCCACGTTCACGGGCAAGGAGCTTGACCCGCAGGCGGTCATCCACGACATCAAGGCCAACATGCTGCACAACGCGCCTCTGATGGGCAAGAACGGCGCCCTCGACGGCCATGCGCTACCCCTGATAGGCGGCAACGCGCCGGGCAGCGTGCCGGAAGAGGCGCTGTGGGCCTGCACCACCTGCGGCGCCTGTATGGAAGTGTGCCCGGTCTTTATCGAGCACGTGCCCAAGATTGTCGACATGCGCCGCCACTTGGTCGAGATGAAGGCCAAGTTCCCGGACGCCCTGCTGTCCGTCTTCGAGAGCATCGAGCTGCGCAGCAACCCCTGGGGCATCGCCCCCGCGGAGCGCGCCCACTGGGCCCAGGGCGACGTCGCCGTGCCCTTCGAGGCCGGGCAGACCGAGTACCTGTTCTACGTCGGGTGCGCGGGCGCCTTCGACGCACGGTCCCGGGAGACGACGCTGGCCATCGCCAAGATTCTCACCGCGGCGGGCATCTCCTGGGGCATCCTGGGCAAGGACGAGCCGTGCTGCGGCGATAGCCTGCGCCGTCTGGGCACGGAGTACGTCTTCGAGCAGAACGCCAAGAAGAACGTGGCGCTGTTCAAGGAAAAGGGCGTGCAGAAGATAATCACCTCCTGCCCCCACTGCTTCAGCACGCTGAAGAACGACTACCGGCAATACGGGCTGGACGTGGAGGTAGTGCACCACGCCCAGCTGATCAGTAACCTGATCGACGAGGGAAGGCTGCCGCTACAGGCGACCGTCGACCTGGGGAAGGTCGTCTTCCACGACTCCTGTTACCTGGGACGCTACAACGGCGTCTACGATGCCCCTCGCCAGGTTATCGCCTCTACCACGGGCGCGAACCCGCTGGAGATGGAACGTCGGAGGGAAAAGGCCTTCTGCTGCGGCGCCGGGGGCGGGCGCATGTGGATGGAGGAAGGGACCGGCAAGCATATCAACGTTGCCCGCGTGGAAGAGGCCCTCGACCTTGATCCCGCCACCGTCTGCGTCTGCTGCCCCTATTGTATGACGATGTTCGAGGACGGCCTCAAGGACTTAAACGCCGACGCGAGAGTGCAGGTACTGGACGTAGCCGAGGTAGTAGCCCGCGCCCTGCCGTCGCCGACGCCGGTATCGGAGGGAGTTCTGTCGTCCACCCCTGGGTGATCGATACAAAGCGCTCTCCGTGTCTCTATCCGGGTTGCAGGGGCCATACCACCTTCCGTCATCCCCGCGCAAGCGGGGATCCAGCTCAGGGCGGCGAGGAACCGCCCACCCGTCATCCCCGCGCAAGCGGGGATCCATCCGGTTCCCTGCCATACTGGGAACTGGATCCCTACTTGTGCGAAGAATCCTCATGGCCTAACGGCCACCAACGCCTGATGAAGACGGCGTCGGCAGCTGCCTGCTTCCGTAGGGGCCGGTGTGGCAGCTCTCCAACCGCCCCCCAGGACGACCCTCACCCTGACCCTCTCCCCGGAAGGGCGAGGGAACCCTTGCTAGTCCATATGCTTGGCTGGTCGCCCTTCCCCGTCCGTCACCCCCGCGAAAGCGGGGGTCCAGAAGCCAGAAGCGTTGACCTTGGCGAGGTGGACCCGTCACCCCCGCGAAAGCGGGGGTCCAGCTCCGGACAGACGGTGAACCGGATAGATTCCCGCTTCCGCGGGAATGACCGGAACCTGGGAGCCGCCGACGTCGGATGGGAATGTTCGTCGTAGGGGCCGCCTCAGGCGTACCGGCCCGAGGGCATGGTGACTGCGCTCCTTGGCAGCCACATCTCCCGGAGCATGGTGGCAAGGTAGTAGCTAGACTCCCTCATCTGACCTTCCTCTAAAGGCTGGACCGCACCCCCGTCGTTATGATAGAATCATCACAACGATGAGCCGCTAGGCGATTCGGGCACGGCTGCACTTAGGGTGCATTCTGAGCCTAGGGGGCATGTTGACTATGACGGCAAGGTCGGAGTTTGAGAGGAAGGTCTCGCTGCAGGGCGAGGCGTGCAGCTTATTCGTGAGTTCAGGCCATTGGGACGATTACGTGGAGTTTGTGCTGCCGGATGGAGTAAGCGACGAGGCGCCGGCACTGGCAGGGTTGCAGGGAATTCCTTCGCAAGTGGGAGAAGGCGAGTTTGATCTGCGTGTTCACGCCGGTCCTCCAACCATGCTCTGCATCCTCATCGACTACAGTAGCGCGCCAGAGCGTCGGGATTGCCCCTACGCCGAGCGGATAAGGCCCGTCCTGGCCGCCCTGCGGGAAGCGGTGCCCGCCTTCGATTTCGGCGACTTCCTCCCCCAGACAGGGGCAGCACGGGAGGAGGCGTCTTCCGAGGATGCGCCGCCGGTGGCCGAGGTGGTTGCCGAGCCCGTGGTCGCGGCGAACGCGGCTGATGTTGGCGCCACAGCCGCCGCAGAGCGGACGGGTGAGGATGAACACGATGAGGAAGGACCCGGCATCAGCCATGTCTATGTGGCTGCCCGTTTCACGAGACTGGCCTGGGAGCAGGCGCGCAACGGCCAGCTGCACAAGGCTCTGCGGACGCTTGGCACCGCGCTCCGCTACGTTGGCGACTACAATCCGGCACTCGACCTTCGCCAGCAGATCAAAGTGCTGGAGCAGCGTGAGAAGACGCGTCGCCGGCAGCCGCGCAGCGGCCGCGCCCAGATGGAGGTGGGTTTCTCCTACCTGCTGCTGCGCCGCGACGGCGAGGCCGAGGAGGCGCTGCGGCAGGCCGTTCGCCTCAGCCCAACGTTGCCGCTCGCTCACCTTCTCCACGGCATCGCATTGCATGGCCTAGGCCGGACGGACTCCGCTAGGCGTGCTTACGAGCGGGCGGCGAGGCTGAACCCGGCGGACGGCACGGCGAACGGTCTGCTGGACGCGCTCGCGCACGGCGAGCCGCCTCCCATGCTGGCCGACGATACCCCGGGTGCCACCAGGGGAAGGGCGCCTGCCCGAACCTCGGCGGGCAGCGGCAAACGCGTGCCAGCGCCAGCGGTGATCCCCAGCGGCGTCGGCCCCGCAATGCAATGGGCCTGGCAAACCGTCTCTTCATCAGAGAAAGGACACGGTATGCCTGCCAACATGGGCGAGCGCTCGCTGTACATAAACTAGATCAGTCTCGTTTGCCAAGCATGCCTGGGGCGCTATAGGCAACGATCAGTTAAGCCTAGGCCGGCCTAGCGGTTGGTCTGGACCAGCAGGAGGCAGGAGATACATGCCATTCGGATATGCCGGGAAGATCCTACGCGTCGACATGACCCGTCGGGAGATCAAGACCGAGGAGCCAGACGACGCTTTCTACCGCACCTATTTCGGCGGCACCAACTTCGTCGCCTACTACCTCCTGAAAGAGGTGAAGCCGGGCGTCGACCCCCTCGGCCCAGAGAACAAGCTCATCTTCGCCGCCGGCCCAATCACCGGGGCGGCGGTGGGCGGCAGCGGGCGCAATACGGTGGGCGCACGTTCGCCGCTGACAGGCGCCTTCGGTGACGCCCAGGGCGGGGGCTTCTTCGGCGCGGAGCTCAAGCAGGCCGGCTACGACGCCATCGTCGTCGAAGGGCGTGCCGATAAGCCGGTATACCTACTGGTCGGCGGCGATAAGGTCGAGTTGCGCGACGCCTCTCACCTCTGGGGCAAGACGACGGCGGAGACCGAGGATAGCGTGCGGGCGGAGGTGGGAGAACGCGGCTTGCGCTTCGCCGCCATCGGTCCCGGGGGTGAGAACATGGTCCGTTACGCGGCCGTGCTGAACGACCTCTCGCACGCCTGCGGGCGGACCGGCATGGGCGCGGTGATGGGCTCCAAGAAGCTCAAGGCGATCGCCGCCCGTGGCCGCGGCCGGTTGCCCGTCGCCGACCCCGACAAAGTGCGTGAACTAGCGAAGTGGATGGTGGAGAACTGGAAGAAGTACGCGTACAGCTTCCACGACGTGGGCACCGCGGGTACCGTGCGGGCGCTGCACGTCGTCGGCGGCCTGCCGACCCGCAACTTCCAGCTCGGCCACTTCGACGATTTCGAACCCATCTCGGGCGAGACCTTGCGCGATACGGTGCTCGTCCGGCGTGGCAGCTGCTTCGCCTGCCCTATCCACTGCAAGCGTGAGGTACAGGTAGGCCCGCCGTGGAACGTGGGCCCGCTGTACGGCGGGCCGGAGTACGAGACGCTCGGTTCGTTTGGCTCCGTTTGCGGGGTTGACGACCTGGGGGCAATCTGCAAGGCGAACGAACTGTGCAACGCTCTCGGCATCGACACTATTTCTACCGGCATGAGTATCGCCTTCGCGATGGAGTGCTTCGAGAACGGCCTCCTCAGCGAACAAGACACGGACGGCCTGCACCTCACCTTCGGCAATGCCCAGGCGATGGTCAAGATGATCGAGAAGATCGCCTATCGCCGGGGCTTTGGCGCCATCCTGGCCGAGGGCGTGAAGCGGGCGGCGGAGGCCATCGGCGGCAGGGCGAGCGAGTTTGCGATGCACATCAAGGGCCAGGAGCTGCCGATGCACGAGCCGCGGCTCAAGCAAGGGCTGGGAATCGGCTATGCCGTCTCTCCCACCGGGGCCGACCACGTGCACAACATCCACGATACCGCCTACACCGCCCAGAACGCGAACGTCGACCGCCTCAACTCGATGGGCGTGCTGGGGCCCTTGCCGGCCAGCGACCTCAGCGAACGCAAAGTACGCGTGTTGTACTACGATGGCGTGTGGAAGTACGCCACCAACACCTTCGTCACGTGCAACTTTGTCCCCTGGTCGCCGGAGAAGATGACGGAGCTATTCAACGCCGTCACCGGCTGGAACTCGACGTACTTGGAGTTGCACAACGTCGGTCTGCGTTCGGTGTATCTGCCTCGCATCTTCAACCTGCGCGAGGGCTTCACGAGCGCCGACGATACCCTGCCCAGACGCCTCTTCCAGAAGTTCGAGAGCGGACCGCTGGCCGGCGTCGGCGTGGACGAAGAACAGCACCGCAAGGCCGTGCGCCTATACTACGACATGATGGGCTGGGACGAGGAAGGAGTGCCCCTGCCGGGGCGGCTTGCCCAGTTGGGCATTGGCTGGGCCGCCGACCAGTTGCCGTCGCGCTCGGACCGAGCCCCCCAACCGATGACGGCGCGTTAGGCAGACGGCAAGAACGCGTTCCCGGGCTCACCGGCCCCCCGGTGAGCCGGATTCTCTTCACCTCTCTTCCCCCCTCGGTCGTGTGCGTTGGCCGTGAGGTCGCCCGGGGCCGGCTGGTTAAACGCTTGACACTTGTGGCCTTACTTGCTACCATGGGCATATACAACAAGTAGTTGGCGATGCGATCAACCGTGGCTTCGTCCCTCCTCGGGCGCCTGGCGCCCGCCTTGCACTTCCGCGGACGGCACTCGCGCCGTTCGCATAGGCACCCGCGGGGCGCCGGCAGGCCTCGGCACACGTCTACTCGCGTTGCCCATCCGCTGGCGAAGCTGGTGTCTTCGCCCTATCTCGGAGTCCGCGTTGGCTGTCCGGTCATAGCATCGGCAAGGCCAGTCGGCTTGGGCGTCCCGACCGACTAGTCTGAGATGCCTCTCTATCTGGCTGGCAGTCCTTTCCTAGTGTCTCTGACGCCATTCCGCGCCGTGCATACCTTGGCCGATCGCGGAGCCCTGTAGCAGCGCTCCCATGGTTGGCGGAGAAGGAGGTGTGGAAGTACAGACGCCTGGGGGCTGCGCTCTTCAAGATGGCTTGCGCCCCCGTACGCCATGTTGCAGTAATCACGGGTGCCAGGCGTTTGACGGCAAATATATCCCTCGACCATGGCATAACTGGATCCCGGACTATGTCTAAGTTTGGTTCAGCTTTCCTTACCGCCGAGGAGACGGTCGATACCTTCTGTGACAAAAGGGACGACATCTTAGCCGAGGAAGAGTATAGGAGGAGATCAACGTGACTGAGGGGATCAAGAGCAGGCGCATGACGCGCCGACAGTTCATCGGAGCCGGCCTGGTAGGGGGCGCGATGGTACTGGCTGGCTGTGCAGCACCGCAGCCCGCGGCTTCGCCTACTAAGCCGGCGGCAGCCCAGCCGACGCAGGCCAGCGCGCCGACCAAGGCCCCGGCGCAAGCGCCAGCCCAGGCCCCAACCCAGGCCCCGGCGGCGGCCACAGCCTCGGCCCCGACCGGCAAACCCAAGGACGTGCCCCGCAACCGCACCCTGATCACGATGTGGATGACCGGCGCCAGGGAGGGCCGCTGGGTGGACAGCGAGCTATGGAGCCCGTATGTCGTCGGTGGCAACCATCAGAACGGGCTGGGCCAGTTCTATGAGCCGTTGGCTTACTATAGCGCCTTCGCCGACAAGGAGTACATGTGGCTGGCGGAGAGCTACAAGTACAGTGCCGACTACAAAGAGCTGACCATCAAGACCCGCCCGGGCGTCAAGTGGAGCGACGGCGTCGACTTCAGCGCCGAGGACGTGGCCTTCACGCTGACCAGCCTGAAGGAACTGGGCGGCAAGGTGAAGTGGGGCGTCGACGTGGCGCAGTTCGTGGACGACGCCCAGGCGACTGACAAGAACACGGTCGTCGTGAAGTTCAAGGTCCCGTCCCCCCGTTTCTTCTGGTTCATGACCTACAAGTACGACATCGGCGTCCACCCGGTGCCCAAGCACATCTTCCAGGGCCAGGATTGGACCAGCTTCACGCACGGCGACATCTCCAAGGGCATGCCCGTCACCACCTGCCCCTACAAACTGGTCTTCGCCTCGCCCGAACAGAAGATTATGGATCTGCGGGACGAGTGGTGGGCAGCCAAGACCGGCCTGGCGAAGATGCCGCGGGTGCAGCGTCAGATCTGGCTGCCGTTCACCGGCGAGCAGCAGCTGGCCCAGCAGCTGATCACCAATCAGCTGGACTACACGCAATCGCTGACGGTCGACACCATGCTGACGGTCTTCAAGCAGAATCCCAAGGTCACCACTCACTCTGGCAAGAACTCGCCCTACGGCTATATGGACTGGTGGCCGCACTCTATGTACATCAACACGTCCAAGGCGCCGTTTGGCGACAAAGACGTCCGTTGGGCGCTCAGCAACTTCATCGACCGCCAGCAGATCATCGACGTCAGCTGGGCTGGGGCGGCGGAGAAGTCACCCATCGTGATGCCCTACTACCCGCCCCTGCGCCCCTACATCGACAGCATCAAGGACATCACGGCGAAGTATGATACCCTGGAATTCAATCCCACCAAGGGCGCGGCCCTGCTAACCGCGAAGGGGTGGAAGAAGGATGGTCAGGGCTTCTGGGTGGATTCCAACGGCCAGCGCCTGAAGATGGAGATCATCTCCTTCGGCGCCACCGGCAACGCGGTCCTGCCTGTTCTCTCCGAGCTGCTGAAGCGCCAGGGCGTCGACGCGAGCTTTGGCCTGCCGCCCGATTTCGACGACCAGTTCCAGCAGGGCACCTACACGTCGGCCGTGTACGGCCACGGCGGCAGCGTGCGCGACCCCTACTACACGCTGCGGCTATACCAGAGCGCGACGGTGGCCGTGCCCGGCGCCCACCTGGCCAACTTCACCAAGTGGAAGAACGCGGACTACGACAAGATCGTCGACGAAGTGTTCGTCACCGACATGAGCGACAAGACGAAGCTGATGGACCTCTTCCACAAGGCGATGGAGATCTGGATCCCCGAGCTGCCGGACATACCGCTGACTTACAACTACCACCGGATTCCGATGAACGAGACCTACTGGACGAACTGGCCGACCGAGAAGAATGCCTACATCAACGGGGCCTTCTGGCACATGACCTATCCGCTCGTCCTCTGGAACCTGGAGCCAACCCAGTAGCTCGTTCGGCGCCGAGGGTACGCAATAAGGGGGCCGGGTTGCCCGGCCCCTATCGAAGGAAAGACAATGCGTATCGAGTACATCGCCAGGCGTTTCGTCGTCTTCCTAGTGATACTCTGGGTGGCGGCGACGATCAACTTCTTTCTGCCACGGTTATCGGGCGTCGACCCCGTGCGCCAGCGTCTGCTAGAGCAGGCGGCGCTCGGCGGCTAC
>JAJZQK010000066.1 GCA_021847625.1 Chloroflexota bacterium | reverse complement strand
GTACCTCGTGGGTCTACTCGCCGCTTCCTCTACGGAGGCTGACATAGCGCGGTATTCCGAATACGAGACCATCCATACACAGATAAGGGACCGATGGAATGCCCTCGATAGGAGGCTCCAAGACTTAGTTGCTCTTCGCAACGACGTCGATCAATTGGAGCAGCGCGTGGAGCAGGTGCGTCAGGAGGTAGGCGAAGAGGCGTTCAGGAGCTTTCGGGATGTTGGCTGTGCAGAAGTGGAGCAAAGAGCTCGACTACTGCAAACGGTCATCGATCAGGCGGACTTAGCTAAGCAAGCGTTCACGACGCGCCTTATCTGGCCGCTCATTTGCAGTCGGCGTTTCGCACGGCTTACCGAGGCCAGTGGGGATTTCCAGCAGACTGCGCAGGATATCGGCTTGCCAATTCCGGGGGGAGAAATCGACTTAACGACTGTAGGTCAATGGATCCAGTATGGTAGCCGGTTGGCAACCCGGACTTC
This sequence comes from Chloroflexota bacterium, assembly GCA_021847625.1. Next base: position 9,807 of record JAJZQK010000066.1, on the reverse strand, counting down.
GCTCGTCGTGGAGGTGAAGGAGTACTTTGAGAAACTAACTGCTCTCACGCAGTCACCGTCGCTGGGAGAGTTAAGCAGGCAATGGAGAGCCCTGACCGAAGAACTGCGCGCGAATTCCGAGCGCCTGTGGGAGACATGGTTGCGGCTCCAGCCTTCGCGAATGAGCCCCGCAGAGCGAAACCTTCTCGGCCAATACAGTGCGCTGCTAAACTTGTTAGCAAACGGCGGAAATCAGCAGCCCGGGCAACGGGTGTTGAGCCAATATCGTCAGCTCTTCCCTCAGATTACTACCATTCTCTCGTGCTGGGCCGTCACTTCGCTGTCGGCACGAGGAAGAGTGCCGTTTACCCCGAGCTTCTTTGACCTTCTGGTCATCGATGAGGCTAGCCAATGTGACATAGCCTCGGCCTTGCCTCTCCTCTACCGCGCTCGTCAGGTTGTGATAATCGGCGATCCGATGCAATTGCGGCACATCAGCACGTTGCCGACATACAAAGACCAGCAGCTTCTCAGCAAGCATGACTTGATAGACGATTATCCTGCATGGGCGTACTCCCATCAGTCCCTGTTTGACCTCGCAACCAGCTTATGCAGGAGTGAGGATATCGTTGCTCTGCGTGACCACCACCGATCGCATGCCGACATTATCGAGTTCTCGAACGAGACGTTCTACGAGCGGCGTCTGAGAGTTGCTACCAACTATGATCGTCTGCGGCGACCTCGACCGGATGAGCCGGCCGTTCGCTGGGTCCATGTTCAGGGCAAGGCGGTTCGGCCGGGAACAGGGGGCGCGGTGAATGAGGAAGAGGCCCACAAGGTCGTCTCGGAAATCGAGCGATTGCTCAGTCAAGGATACTGCGGCAGCATCGGTGTCGTGAGTCCGTTCCGGGCCCAGGCGAATCGCATCAGGGACCTAGTCTATCAAAACGATGGGCTGAGTCGCCGCATAGCAGAGGTGGACTTCCTAGCCGACACGGTTCACAAGTTCCAGGGCGATGAGCGCGATGTGATGATCTTTTCCCCGGCCATATCACCTGGCGTAGATGATCGTGCCCTGGGCTTTCTTAGGAGTAACCCTAACCTGTTCAACGTCGCGATAACGCGGGCACGAGCCGCTCTCATCGTCGTCGGCGACCAGGCGACAGCGCGCAGTTGCGGCGTGGATTTCCTATCGAAGTTTGCCTCATATGTTGACCGTGTAAGGGATGGGCACCGGGCGTCAAAGGCTGAGCTGCGAGCAGAGCTTGGACCTGAGTACCCGGCCGTTGCGCAGCCAGAGCTGGTGTCCGACTGGGAGCGCCTGTTCTATCGTGCGCTGTACCAGCATGGGGTCCACCCAATTCCTCAGTACTCGGTGGAGAAGTACCTCCTGGATCTGGCTGTTATTGCTGGCGATAGGCGACTGGATATCGAGGTCGACGGGGAGCGCTACCACCGCAACTGGGACGGCGAGTTGTGCCGCAGGGATCAGATTAGGAACCAGAGACTAATGGAGCTTAGCTGGGACGTGATGCGCTTCTGGGTCTATCAGATTCGAGATGACCTACCGAATTGCCTGACCCGCGTACAGAACTGGATCGAAGCCTGAGCGATGCCATAATGGTGCCGCAGGGCTGGCGTACTAAGTGAACGATGCGCTTGGCGTCGGTATCACGAGCGGGCCGATGAGCGGCCGTACGATCGTCGTCAGACCTCCCAGACTACCATCTTCCGCCTCGTCGTGTCGGAAACCGCGTGCCCCCGTAGTATTTGCGTCGGCGCCAAGTATCACACAGATCGTAATGCCAGGTAGCACATCACCTCCGTAGGGCGCTGGTGATGGCGGCGATGTGGGCGGGGGTGCTGCCGCAGCAGCCGCCGACCACCTTCACCCCCAACTCGGCGAAGCGGGCGGCGTACTCGCCGAAGGTCTCGGGGCCGACGTCGTAGACGGTCTCCCCGCCCTCCAACGCGGGTATGCCGGCGTTGGGCTGGCCGATCACGACCGCCCCGGGGCAGGCGGCCACCATCTCCTGCAAGACGGCCTCCATCCCCTCGGGACCCTGGCCGCAGTTGCTGCCGAGGGCGGCCACGCCAAGGTCAGCGAGGGTCCGCGCCGCCTGGGTGGGGCTGGTGCCCATCATCGTCCGGCCGCCCGTGTCGAAGGTCATCGTGCAGAAGATGGGCAACGCGCTGACCTCGCGGATGCCCGTTATCGCCGCCCGCGCCTCGGCCAGGTCGGAGATGGTCCGTACCCAGAAGAAGTCGGCGCCCGCCGCGGCCAGGGCCGCCGCCTGCTCGGCGTAGGAACGCACGGCCTCTTCCTCGGCCAGGTCGCCGTAGGGCTCGAGGATCTCCCCCGTCGGGCCTAGCGCCCCGGCGACGTAGTTATCCTCCCCGGCCGCCGCTCGCGCCACCTGCACCGCGGCCCGGTTCACCTCGGCCACCTCGCCGGCCAGGCCGGCCCGCCCTAGTTTGATGGGGCTGGCGCCGAACGTGAACGAGGAGAGGACCTCGGCCCCGGCGGCTATGTAGGCCCGCTGGACGGCCAGCACCCTCTCCGGCTGCCTGACGTTCAGCATCTCCGGGGCCCGGTTGAAGTCGTCGCCGGCCGCCTGGAGCATCGTGCCCACGGCGCCGTGGCAGACCAGCACGTGGCCGTTGGCCAATCTATCAAGTATGTTCTTTCTCATCACTCACTCCCTTGAACTTCCAAGGGCTGATGATAGCACCCGCCTGCCAACCATGCAACCGGGGGAGCCGTGGCACTCTTCGTCCCCGGGGTTCATCGCCAAGCCGGGGAATGTCCTGGACGACCCGCCCGGGGCGGGCGAGCCGCCGGGCAGATGGGCCTCGCCTCTGTGGCCGAGAAGCGCGCTTTTGTGGCGTGAGAAGGCTTGCCTGTAGTCTTCACCATATCTTAACTTACGTCTACTGGACATAGGAGGAAGTTCCTAGTACTATTACTGTACCACCATCACCCAAGCCCTCGTTGAGAGAGCGCTTCGGAGTGTTCTTGCCGGCACTTCGAGGCGCTTTCGCTGTCCAGAGCGGCCCCTTTCAGCAGCCTCCCCTCTCTCTTGCCAATCCCCGTGAAAATGCTGCCGTCGCGTTACGGTGGGAGCCGGATCAACCGCAGAGGGCGCGGAGGATAGGGAGAGTGCCCGATGCACTCCTTGGCCTCCGTGGTGGCAACCCATCCACCGTGGAAGTCCTGTGAGTAACGAGTGATGAGTGATGGGCCCAATGCTCATCGCTCCCCTGAAGGCGCTGGCGCCCGGGTGTAGGGGCGCGGTCACCGCGCCCTCGGGCGGCGAAACGCCGCTCCTACAGCGGGCGTTCTTACCCGAGGTTGGTAGCCGCCAGGCTATGCGGAACCCCCCTGCTCCTCCTGCACCAAGCCCGGCGGCTTGCCCGGGCCGCGCGCGGCCAAGGAGGCCGCGGCGGTGGTATACTTGGGTCAGGGAAAGCCGATCGGGGGTGTTCAACGCCCCCGCGGACCACTATCCGGCAGCGGATACGGAGACTGCGACTATGGACGATACACCGGCTCAGCCAAAAGGGCTCTTTACGGTGGTGCCCCCGGGGGAGGCCTGGCGGCGGCTCGCGCAACACATAAGGCCGACCGGCAGAGAAGAGACGCTTGTCCTCGCCAACGCCCTGGGGCGGGTGACGGCCCGGGCGGTCCCTTCGCCGGGCGACCTCCCATCCTTCCCGCGCTCGACGATGGACGGCTTCGCCGTCCGCGCGGAGGACACCTACGGGGCAAGCGAAGGTCTGCCGGCCTTCCTGCGCCTGGTCGGCGAGGTGCCGATGGGCCGCGCCCCTTCGCTGAGCGTGGGCGCGGGCGAGGCGGCCCTCATCCACACTGGCGGCATGCTCCCCCCCGGCGCCAACGCGGTTGTGATGGTCGAGGTCACCCAGCAGATGGGCGACTCGCTGGAGGTCTACCGGGCGGTGGCCGTGGGCGAGAACGTGGTGCAGGTGGGCGAGGACGTCCACACGGGCGAGGTTATCTTGCCGGCCGGCCACGTCCTACGCCCTCAAGACCTGGGCGCGCTGGCGGCGATGGGCGTGATGAGCGTGCCCGTCACGGCCCGGCCCCTGGTGGCGATTCTGGCCACCGGCGACGAGGTGGTGCCCCCGCAGCAGACACCGGGCCCGGGCCAGGTGCGCGACGTGAATAGCGCCGTCTTGCGTGGGCTGGTGCAGCAGAGCGGCGGCGAGCCCCTGCCCCTGGGCATCGCCCCCGACAACTTCGAGACCTTATTGGCGATGGCCAGGCAGGGGCTGGTGGCGGCCGACGCCTTGGTGGTGGCCGCCGGCAGCTCGGTGAGCACGCGTGACATGACGGCCCGGGCTATCGACGAGCTGGGCCCGCCGGGGGTGATCGTCCACGGCGTGGCCCTGCGCCCCGGCAAGCCGACGATCCTCGCCGTGGCCGACGGCAAGCCCGTCTTCGGCCTGCCCGGTAACCCCGTCTCGGCGATGACGGTGGCCGAGCTGCTGCTCGTCCCCGCCGTCTACGCCCTGGCCGGCTGCCGCGAGCGGCGCCGCCCCGCCCTGACGGCCCGCCTGACGGCCAACATCCCCTCGGCCCCCGGCCGCGAGGACTTCGTGCCGGTGCGGCTGAGCGAGGGCGACGGCGGGCTGGAGGCCGAGCCCGTCTTCGGCAAGTCCAACCTGATCTTCACCACGGTGCGTGCCGACGGCGTCGTGAAGGTCCCCCTCGACCTGGGAGGCCTGCTGGCTGGCGACACGGTGACCGTTACCCTGTACTGACGAGGAGACGCAGACGCGATGGCAGATTCGACGCCGCGCGACCAGGCCGCGGCCGCCGGGCCCGGCCGGCGCAAGCTGTATCTGGAAGACATCCCCCTGGACGAGGCCCTTCGCCGCCTGTGGGCAGCGCTCGCGGAGGCGGGCTTCGCCCCTTTGCCGGCCGAGCAGGTGGCGCTGGACGACGCCCTCGGCCGGGTGACCGCCGAGGCGGTCTGGGCCCGCAACTCCGTTCCCCACTACAACGCGGCGGCGATGGACGGCATCGTCGTCCGCTCGCGCGAGACGCACGGCGCCACGGAGACGGCGCCGCTAACCATGGAGGCGGGCCGGCAGGCCCTCTGGGTCGATACGGGCGATCCCCTGCCGGAGGGCTACGACGCCGTGATCATGGCCGAGGAGGTCCAGGTGCTGGACGAGGAGCGGCTGGCCATCCGCGCCGCGGCGGCGCCCTGGCAGCACGTGCGGGCCATCGGCGAGGACGTGGTGGCCGGCGAGCTCGTGCTGCCGGAGAACCACCTCCTCGGCCCGGCGGACATCGGCGCGGTGGCGGCGGCGGGCCACACCGTGCTCTCCGTGCGGCGGCGACCACGGGTGGCCATCGTGCCCACGGGGGACGAGCTGGTTGCTCCCGGCGAGCAGCTGCACTCCGGCGATATCGTGGAGTTCAACTCGCTGATCCTGGCGGGGATGGTCCGCCAATGGGGCGGCGAGGCCACGCGCTGGCCCATCGTGCGCGACGAGCTGCCTCTGATCAAGGAGGCGGTCGCGGAGGCGCTGGCGACCCACGACGTCGTCCTCGTCAACGCGGGCTCCTCGGCGGGCTCGGAGGACTACACCTCGACTGTCATCTCTAGCCTGGGCGAGCTGCTCGTCCACGGCGTCGCCATCCGGCCCGGCCATCCCTTGGCGCTCGGCGTTGCCCAGGGCAAGGCCCTCGTCGGCATCCCCGGCTACCCCGTCTCGGCGGCGCTCACCTGCGAGCTCTTCGTCCGTCCCGTCGTGCATGGGCTGCTCGGCCTGGTGGTGCCGGAGCGGCCGCGGACGAAGGCGACGATGACGCGTAAGGTACTGTCGCCCACCGGCCTGGACGAGTACATGCGCGTGAAGGTAGGCAAGGTGGGCGAGCGCATGGTGGCCACGCCGCTGCCGCGGGGGGCCGGCGTGATCATGTCGCTCGTGCGGGCGGATGGCATCGTGCGCATCCCGCGCTTCTCCGAGGGCATCCACATGGGCGCCGAGACGGAGGTGGAGTTGCTGCGCCCGCCGGAGGAGGTCGAGCGCACCATCGTCGCCATCGGCAGCCACGACCTGACCCTCGACCTGCTGGCGAGCCACCTGCGCCGCCGCCGGCCCGACCTGTCGCTCTCGTCGGCCAACGTCGGCAGCCTCGGCGGGCTGATGGCCCTCCGGCGCAACGAGGCGCACCTGGCCGGCAGCCACCTGCTGGACCCCGACTCGGGCGAGTACAACGTCGCCGACATCAAGCGCCTGCTGCCGGACCGCTCCATCGTGCTGGTCAACCTCGTGTATCGCGAGCAGGTTCTCTTCGTGCTGCCCGGCAACCCCAAGGGCATCCACGGCCTGGAGGACCTCGTGCGCGACGACGTCGTCTTCGTGAACCGCCAGCGCGAGGCGGGCACGCGCGTGCTCCTGGACTACAAGCTCAAGCAGCGGGGGCTCGACCCCGGCCGCGTCACGGGCTACGAGCGGGTGGAGTACACGCACCTGGCCGTGGCGGCGGCCGTCGCCGGGGGCACCGCCGACGTCGGCCTGGGCGTGCTGGCGGCCGCGCGGGCGCTCGGGCTCGACTCCATCCCGGTGGCCAAGGAACGCTACGACCTGGTGATCCCCCGCGAATACTACGAGAGCGAGGCCATGCAAGCCCTGCTGAAGGTGGTCCGCGGCGATGAGTTCAAGCGTGCCGTGGAGGCGCTGGGGGGCTACGACGTCTCGCAGACCGGCCAGGTGATGGCCGAGATTGGCCCCACGGGACCGGGCACGGGCGGCGACTGAGCCTTCTCTGTTGCCGGGCGCCGGGGGTTCCTTATGGCGCCGGGCGGACGTAGGTGGCCGACACGTAGCCCTCGTTGCCCGCCGGGTCCACGACGTGCTTCCACAGCGCGCCATCGGCAATCTCATCCGGCCCGGCGATGCGCAGCTGCGTGCCGTCGGGCCAGCTCGTCAGGCGCTCTCCGCCCGGCGTGCGGCGCAGGTTGAGGCCTTGCCCGTTCGTGCCGGCCACGACCACGGTCTCCACGGCTGCCGCGGTCGGCGTCGCCGCCGGTGCCGGGGTTTCCGGCAGCACTACCGGGGCGGGGCTGGGCGTCGGCGAGGCGGCGGCAAAGGGCGACGGGAGCGAGAGGGAAGGCAGCACCCAGATGACGAAGACGACGGCGATGGCAAGCACGGGCAGGCCAAAGCGGAAGTCGAGAAAGACGGCGGACAGCAAACGCATGGAAAGAGTGAAGGGCAGGAGAATAATCCCGGTCACCCGCTGAACCAGGCTCGGCTGCGCTTGCCGTCCGGCCCGTGGACGCCCATCCTCCTGCCTACTCGGGTCTACGGACCGACCGACTCTGTCGTTACTGCCCCATCTTCTTCCCATGAGTGCCCTGCCTTCCTTTCGGGAGCCACGAAAGCACTACTCACCCATCCTACCAGTGTTCTTATCCCCATGCTAGGGGAGGCCAAGTGGCTTGTCAACAAGGGATGCGGTTAGCAAACGGTTAAGCTTGCCCCGCCCGGTCACGGGGCGCCCCGGCAAAGTCGCGCGAGCCCCAGGCGCGCCTGGGGCTCGTCGAGATAATCAGCAAGCGTTGCCGAACGGCTAGGCTACAGCGACAAGGCGATCTCCTCGGCGATGGACAGGAAGGAATCGAGGGCCGAACCTGTCTGGGGGTGGGTGATCGGCATGCCGACGATCAGAAAGTCCGACTTGGCCTTGATCGCCTGGCGCGGCGTCACCGCCCGCGCCGGGCCCTGGCCCATCCACTCGGGGCGGATGCCGGGCGTCAGGTACATCAGCCCGGCCAGTTCCTTGCGGGGACGCAGGAAGTCGACCTCTTGCGCCGAGCAGATCACGCCGTCAAGGCCAGCCAGCTTCGCCTCCCGGGCGTACTGAAGCACCTTGGCGCGGATGGGCCCGCCGTAGCTCAGGAATGACTCTTCCTCGCCGATCGTCGTCAGGACCGTGTCGGCGAAGATGTAGGGGCGCCGCCGAGGGACGCGCCGCTCGTCGTACGAGTCAATCCAGTGGGCGGCCTCCCTGGCCTCCTCGATCTGCGCCTGCTCCTCCGCTCCCTCGCGGGCGGCCATCATGCCCTCGATGCCGGCGTTGGCGTTCACGTTGAAGGCGCGGACGCCCAGTTCGGTGATCGAGGTCGCGGCCTGGCGCATGCCCCCCGGCGTACCGCCGACGTCGCCGTTGTACAGGAACGGCATGCCCCCATAAGCCTCGATCTGCTTGATCGCCTCCCGGGCCTCGCCACGGTGGATCATCCGCGGGCCCAGCCGCGCCTTCCACTCCTCGCCGCTCAGCGCGCGCATGATGGGGAGCGCCTCTTCCAGGGTCGAGTCCAGAGCGACAATGATCCTTCTCTTCGCGTCGGCAAGCTTGATGCCATCCAGAGCCTTGACTGCCATCGCTTTCCCTCCTTGATGATGCTGAGCTGCTAGTGGACGGGAGATGAAATCCAACAACCGTGAGGCACCGGTACTTTCTATGTTATCCGTAGGCCGCCGGGATGTCAATCGACGGTATTGGGGTCGACTACCATTTCTCCCAGCGGACCAGCTCGGAGAGCGCCTTGCGTCGCCGGGAGGCCGGCGGATTGCCGGCGGGATAGCCCAGTGGCGTGAAGGCGACCGGCTCCACGCCTTCGGGCAGCCCCAGCACCTCGCGGGCGGCGGCCGGGTCGAAGGCGGCGATCCAGCACGTGCCAAGGCCCGCGTTGGTGGCGGCCAGTATCAGGTGGTCCATGGCAATGGTCGCGTCCACCCAGGCGTAGTTGTGTCCGTCGCCCCTTGACCAGGCCTCGCCCGGCAACGCGCACATGGCGACTACCATGGGCGCCTGGACGAACCAATCGCGCCCGTAGATGCGCTTCAGCTCCTCTTCGCGGCCTGCGGTGTGGACGGCGACGAGCTGGAAAGGCTGGCGATTGACGGCGGTCGGGGCCAGGCGCGCCGCCTCGAACACCTCGTTCAGCACTGCCTCTGGCACGGGCTCCTGCTTGTAGGACCGAACGCTATAGCGGGATCTCACTACTTCCGAAAACTCCACGGCTCACCTCCTCGCTTTGAGTATAGCAGGTCCGTCATGGGTGCGAGGGGCGGCCGTGGTGACGTCCCGGCCGATCCAAATAGTCCGACATAGCCGTTGCTGCCGGAGTGCCTGCTACCGCGGGGGATCACCCAGTCTATACTGGCACTCCTGTCATCCCCGCGCATGCGGGGATCCAGTGAGCCGACGGTTCACGCTGGGGCGGCATTCGGGGTCATCCCCGCGCAAGCGGGGATCCAGTCCCCGGTATGGCAGAGGACCGGATGGATTCCCGCCTCCGCGGGAATGACGGCAAGACGCCAGATAGAGTCTTCCACTGGCTAGCCGTGCAGCAAGCATAAGGCCGGACTACTTAGCCGGCAAGGGCGGCCAGCACTTCCTTGCTATGCTCCTTCACCTTGACGTCCGGGAAGACCTTCAGGATCTTGCCCTTCTCGTCGACGACGACAGTGGAGCGGATGATCCCGTCGTAGGTCCTGCCATACCTCTTCTTCTCGCCCCAGGCGCCGTACTGCTGGGCCACTGTGTGGTCCGGATCGCTCAGGAGGGCAAAGGGCAGGCTGAACTTGAGCTTGAACCCAACGTGCGACTTGACCGGGTCGGGGCTGATCCCCAGCACCGCCGCCCCGGCGGCGACGATCTCGGAGTAGTCGTCGCGGAAGTTGCAGGCCTCCGTCGTGCAGCCCGGCGTGTTATCCTTCGGGTAGAAATACACGACGACCTTCTTACCTCGGTAATCAGATAGGGAAACCTCGCCGCCGCCG
>JAJZQK010000065.1 GCA_021847625.1 Chloroflexota bacterium | reverse complement strand
AAACGGAGAAGGTGGGGGCAGAGGCAGTCTAACAGCCGTCTCCCAGCGTACACCTCCGGTAGATACGAACAAACGGGCGCCCATTTTCACTGGGCGCCCGTTTGTTTTGCTTTCCCTCTCCCGCGGCAGGCCGCTAAGGCTCCACGTAGAAGGCCAACCCCACGACCCCCGGCCCCGTGTGCGTAGCGATGACCGGGCCGGCCTCTCCCAGTTCGACCTCTACCGGCTTGAACCGCTCGGTTACGCGCTCAATCAGCGCGGCGGCTTCCACCGGCGCCTGTCCATGCAGCACGCCCATGTGCACCCGGGCGCCGGGCGGTATCTCCTCCGCCGCAATGTGAACCATCCTGTCGACAGCCCGCTGCTTCGTCCGCACGCGCTCCAGCGGCTGCACGATGCCGTCACGTACGCTCAGAACCGGCTTCACACTCAGCAGGCTGCCGAGAAAGGCCGTAGCCGTCCCGATCCGGCCGCCTTTCTGCAAGTACTCCAGCGTGTCGACGGCAAACATCAACCGGATGCGGGGAATAAGCTCACCGACTACCCGCAGGACCTCTTCGTAGGACTTGCCGCTCTCGGCCGCCCTGGCCGCCGCCACCACGATAAGGGCCAGGCCCATCGAGGTGGTGGCGGTGTCGACGACGCTGACCTTGATATTGGGGACCATTCCCTTGGCGGCCTCGGCGGAGGCAAAGGTTCCGCTCAGCCTTGATGATATGTGGATGGAGACGATCGCCGACCCGTCCTGGGCCAGGCGCTCGTAGGTGGCCGCGAACTCGCCCGCGGAGGGCTGCGATGTCCGGGGCAGGGTGGGAGCCTCTTTCAGTCGTTTGTAGAACTCATCTTGGGATAGCTCGATGCCCTCCGCGAAGGCTTCATTGCCGAACAGCACCCGCAGTGGCACGACTTCGATGCCGTACCTTGCGATCAGATGATCCGGGAGGTTTGCCGTACTGTCTGTGACCACGCGAATGCCGCCCAAGTCCACTCCTCACTTTCCTCTTCAACACAGCACTAAACGCGAATCGGCGCCGCTTGGCGTGCCCGGCCCAGCGCGCCGGCAGGCCGAGGCAGCTCGACCTCGGCGCAATGCAGCTAACTGCCGGCTTCCTCGGTATCCTCCATGTCCGTGTCGGTTGCCTCCTCCTCCATCTCCTCGAGCCCCGACTCTCCCTCCTCGACGTTCTCCTCTTCCTCTTCTTCCTCGAGCTCATACTGCTGGAGAAGGGTGCTCTTGATGTAGGGGCGAATCCCCGCGCCTTCGCCGGGCTTGAAGGGGAAGGAAACCCGACCGGCCTGGCTCGGGTGACGCTCCATCTCGCGGATAATCACCGTTACCTGATTGTCGTTCATCGACGTGATCGCCGCGGCGTACTTGTTGCCGCCGTTCATCAGATCGATCAAGCGCTGGCTGAGCCTCGGCTCGACCTTGCCAATGTATTCGCCGCGGCTGTTCTGCACCACCAAAGCGCGGCCCTCCGGGACTAGGTATATCTGGTCGCCCGCGGACATGCGGGCGAGTACCTCGCCGGTGCCCAACTGGACCAGGTTAGTCACGCCCGTCTTCCCCGTCTCCTCGACGAAGAACCGGGGGTCGAGCTGACGGCGGCCTTTATCGCCTGCCGCGGTGACGCTGATGTTCGCCAGCCGCGCCAGGTTCTTCTCCGCGATGCGGTTCATGGGATCGAGCTGGAGTGCCTTCTGATAGGCCTCTCGCGCCTCCTGGTAGCGGCTCAGCTCGGTCAGGGCCTTGCCCAATCGGTTGTAAGCGTCAACGTCGGCCGAGAAGAGTTCGATGATGCTGCGATTGACCGACACCGCCTCTTCCCATTTGTTCTCCATTGCCAGTCGGACTGCTTGTTCTACCCGCTGCCTCTTCAGCTTAGCCTTGTCCTCCGCCTGAAAACGTACCATATCTCCGCTCTCCACCTCTTGTACTGCGAGACGCCCTGGCGCTTGGGCGATATCCGCCCAAAGGCGGGGCCTTCGCCGAGCCGAATGCAGGACTCGTGCCACACACTCGACCGAGGGGACACAGGCTCGGCGCTCTGATGCCGAGGCGGTATTATACACGATGCCCACCTCCGGTGCATCAATCGTGAGGCCACTAACGAGAAGAACGCCACAGTAGCTAATGGCTGAGAACCACACTGGCCAGGTCGATCGACCTGGCCAGCGACGACGCTACCATTTACTCGGCAGCTCTCCGACAGAGTAGTTTCCTACCTGTTCTGCATTCTGATCTTTTCAAAGCAGGCGGCACAATAGACGGGCCGATCATTCCTGGGGACGAACGGTACCGTGGTAGAGACTCCACACTCCGCGCAGATCACCGGGTGCATCTCGCGAGGACCTGCGCCAGAGCGCTCCCTACGCCTTGCCGCCCGGCAGGTTGGACAACGCTGGGGCTCGTTCATCAGGCCCTTCTCGCGGAAGAAGGTCTGTTCGCCAACCGTGAACACAAACGTGCATCCGCACTCACGGCACTTGAGTGTCTTATCCTTGAGGGCAGTAGTGATATCTGTCATGGGGTGCCTGCATCCTCCAATGCTGTCTGCCGAACGCGGCGGAACTCCTGCGCCATTGCTAGAGCCGCGCTGCGTTCCCGCGGTCGCAGCTACGGCCACTGACATCTCGGAACGCCGTGCTACTGCTGGGGAGCAACCACCTCCCACCTATGTCCGATTCGGCGGGCAAACTGTCGCCATCGCTCATCCGCCGACGGCGCAGGGACGTGCAGAGTTAGCACCGAATGAAAGCGATCCTTTTTGCGCCGCATGTTGCCGCCACGGACTCAGACCAGCCCTGGGAGGACCAGATACCCCCGAGAACACGTGCCACCCAGTGGCCCCTCGCGGGCTCTCTCCCAAAAGCAGACGAACAGTGCCAAGTATAGGCACAACCCGATTATACCAGAGTATAGCCGCTTGTCAAGCCCCTTGCTAAAGATTGCCGTGTTGTGGAGTCGTGCGGCCCTGCCGGACCGCTGCATCACGGCGCGTCACTCACCAACTCAGCAGTTTTCGCCGCTGCCCGGCCGAACCTCCCCGTCGCCAGAGCCGCTTGGCACTATTCCTGCTTGCCAACCTGGCGTTCGACGTCAGGCGTTCCGCCGTCACGTTGGCCCGCGCGCTGGCCTGCCGGCCGCGCCAGGACAGTGGGAACGGAGAAGATGAGGAGCGGGATTCGGAAAGGGAGAAGGAGCGTTGCCAGTCATCTTGCCACTCGCCGTCGGCCTTCTTGCCGCCCCCTTGGTGGCGCTCATCGGCCTGCTGCGGCCAAGCTGGGTGCCGCCAAGCGCGGCCGCAGCGGGGCTGGTCGCCCTGGTCTGCACTATCTGGGGCTGGGCCGTTGGCGGCGGTGCGGTCGACTTCGCCTGGGCACCTTCCCTCGGCCTCAGCCTCCTCTTCTCCCTTGACGGTCTGGCCGCCCTCTACGCCCTGCTCGCCACGGGCATCGGCTTCGCCGTGCTCGTCTATGCCAACGGCTACCTGCCTCACCACCTGGCCGAACAGGAGCGCCCCACCAAAGAGCAGGTTCGCTTCTACGCCTTCCTCCTGTTGTTCATGGGAGCAATGATGGGGCTGGCGTTCTCCCTGGACCTCCTCGTCCTCTTCATCTTCTGGGACCTGACGGCGATCACGTCCTACTTCCTAATCGGCTACGACGAGCACGACCCGGAGACGCGGTTCGGGGCGTCCACGGCCCTACTCGTTACCGGCATTACGTCCATCCTCTTTCTAATCGGTGCCGTCCTCCTCTACGTGGAGTACGGCACCTTCTCATTGCCCGCACTACTTGCCCGCGCCCAGCCAGGGCCGGTTGTCACCGCCGCGGGGCTTCTGATCGTCGTCGCTGCCGTGGCCAAGAGCGCCCAGGTACCGTTCCATTTCTGGTTGCCACGAGCGATGGCCGCCCCCACGCCCGTCTCGGCCTACCTGCACTCGGCGGCGATGGTCGCCGCGGGTGTCTTCGTCCTCCAACGGGTCTACCCGTTGCTATTACAAAGCGAGGTGGTCCTCGGTCTGCTGCTCGCCATCGGCCTGCTGTCGATCTTCGTGGGAGGGATCATCGCCCTCACGCGAGACGTGCTCAAGCAGGTCCTCGCCTATTCCACCATTGCCCAGTACGGCTACGTGGTCGCCCTGCTCGGGCTGGGAGGGGCGGCCGGCCTGAATGGGAGCACCTTCTACGTTCTGGCCCACGCCCTCGCCAAGAGCGCCCTATTCCTTACCGCCGGGGCCATAACCCAGGTGACCGGCGAGGACCGCCTGTCCAACCTGGGCGCCCTAGGCCGGTCCCTGCCCTGGCTGGCCGTCGGCAGCGGGCTGGCGGCAGCGGACCTGGCCGCAATCCCCCTCACCGTCGGCTTCTTCAAGGACGAGCTGCTGTTCGCGGCCACCTCCGAACATGGTTGGCCGATATCCGCTCTGATGGTAGCCGGAACATCGCTCACCTTCGCCTACACATGGCGGTTCTGGGCAGGCATCTTCCTTGGCCGGGGAAGCGGGACGCCACACCGGCCCGGGTGGAAGCGCCTGGCACCCGTACTGGGCCTCGGGCTGATCGCCCTCGCGGGCGGCATCTTCGTCGGCCCCTTCGCCGACCTGGCGGAGAGCGCGGCCGAGGCTGCCTGGGGGCAGCCCTCCTACATCGAGCTATCCTATCATCTGACTCCTCGACCCGAGAACTTCATGGCGCTCGCCACCTACACGGTCGGGGCCCTGCTGATCGCGTCGGAAAGGTGGTGGGCCGCCCCAGCGAGGGCGTTTGCCACGCTCGGCGCCCAGGTGGGGGCCGAGCACTGGTACAGAGCCTTGTTGAGCGATCTGCGGATTGCGTCCGAGTACATTCACGGATGGGAGATCCGCGATCTTCGCGGACGGGTGTGGACGGTCCTGGTGCCAACCGCCATACTGGTCGGCCTGAGCTTGGTTGTGACGGCCAGTCAGTCGCCATACACGTTTGGGACAGTACAAGCAGGCGATGTGCCGCTCATTCTGGCGCTCCTCCTCTCCGCCGTCGCCGCCATCCTCGCAACCTTCTCCCGCAGCCAGCTGACCCTCGTCCTCATGTTGTCGGCCGTCGGCTACAGCCTGGCTGTCGTCTTCACCTTTCTGGCGGCACCGGACGTGGCGCTGGTCGCCGTTCTCGTGGAAACGATGCTGACCCTGCTGTTCCTGGGGGTGCTAGGTCTCTTCCCGAGGGCGGTGCTGCGCGAATCGTCGGCTTCCCCCACGAGGCCCGGTTTGCTGTGGCGTGATGCGTTCCTGGCCACGGTGTCGGGGGCATTCATGCTGGCGTTCGCCTGGGCGACGTTGTCGCAACCGGCGCCGACGACGGTGGCCGCCATGCAGATAGCCCTA
Source organism: Chloroflexota bacterium (assembly GCA_021847625.1). The sequence goes on along the minus strand of JAJZQK010000065.1, from coordinate 4,937 downwards.
GCGCCCGAGGCCCACGCTCGAGACATCGTCAGCGCCATCCTGGCCGATTTCCGGGGACTCGACACAATGGGCGAGATCACGGTGATCGCCATCGCGCTGATCGGCGTCGTCGCACTCCTGCGGGGAGGGCGATTATGGTAGAGACGTTGGCGGTCAAGGTCATAGCCAAGTTGCTTCTGGGCCCCATCTTCGTCGTGGCGGCCGCCGTGCTGGCCAAGGGTTACGCCCAGGTGGGTGACGGCTTCAGCGCCGGGCTGATCGCGGCCATCGGCATTCTCCTCCAGTACGTGGCATTCGGCCGGCAAGAGACAGAGCGGCTGTTGCCATTGCGGTTCGTCGGGTTGCTCGCCCCGGTCGGCCTGCTGATTGCCCTGCTTGTGGCCTTCGTGCCCGTGATGAGAGGTGAGCCCATCCTGACGCAGGCACCACCCGCCGGCACGGAGGCCGCCCATCTGGGGACGCTCGAACTCATCACGGCGCTTGCTTTCGACGTGGGCGTCTTTCTTGTCGTCTTCGGGTTCGCCGTCGCCGCGATGAGCGCGCTGGCGCGCATAGGGGAGGATAGGCCATGATCATCACACTGGCGTTGGCGGTAGCGGTTCTGTTCGCGGCGGGCGTCTTCTTGATGCTCAAACGCGACCTGTTCCACGTCACGGGCGGGATCATCCTGATCTCAAACGCCGCCAACCTGTTCATCATGTCGGCCGGGCTCTCGCGCGGCCAGGCCCCGCTCTACCCTCTCGAAGCGGGCCAGCCCGTGAGCGATCCGCTCGTTCAGGCCCTGACCCTGACGGCCATCGTGATCACCTTCGGCGCGGTGGGGGTTTTCCTCAGCCTGCTGCACCGAATCTACAGCTTGCACGAGTCGATTGATCTTGAGGCCCTCGAGAGCACGCAGTTCGAGGATAAGCCCGAGCCGGAGTTCGATAGGAGTTGCTGAGTTGCAGGTCGCTCCCCTAGCCATACTGTGGTTTCTGGCCGTCATACTGGCGTTCCTGGACGGCAGGAGGGCCTACGCCGGCTGGCTTGGCGTGGCCGGCCTCGCCGCGAGCCTCGGGATCCTGCTGTGGTTGGCCGGCCAGATTGCCGCCGTCGGGCCTCTCGTGATGACGGCAGGCGACTGGCCGGCTGGCGTGGGCATCGTACTGCGTCTGGACATGCTCGGGGTAGTGTTTGCCATCCTCAGCACGGCCGTGCTGTTGACCGCCCTGGCCTACGAGGTTCTGCGGGGGGTCCTCCTCCCGCCCTTCCCGGCCCTTGTTCTATTCCTTGCCGCCGGGCTGAACGGGCTGTTCGCGACCGGCGACGCCTTCAACTTCTATGTCTTCTTCGAGGTCTCGATGACGGCCTCGTTCGTCCTCACCAGCTACGGCGAGCATCGCCGCCAGACTAGGGTCACGGTCGTCTTTGTGGTCGTCAACCTACTCGGTTCGGTGCTGTTCCTCGTGGCCGTCGCCGCCCTCTACCACGTCACGGGCACGCTGGCGATGGCCCAGATAGCCTCCCGGATAGTAAGCGTCACCCCGACCACCGTGCTGCTTATCGGCACGCTCATCTTCGCCGCTTTCGGCATCAAGCTGGGTCTCTTTCCGTTCCACTACTGGCTTCCCCCGGTCTATCGCGATGCGACCCCTGTCGTCGCCGCCATCTTGGCAGGGGCGCTGGCGAACATCGGAGCCTATGGGCTGCTGCGGTTCGGCGGCGAGCTCCTGCCATCCGCCCTGCAGGCGGGGGCCTGGGCCTTGGTGGTGATCGGGGGCGTCAGCATTGTCTACGGGGAGGTCATAGCCATCTCCAGGTGCCCTACCAGCGAGGTGCTGGCCTACTCATCTATTAGCCAGGCCGGTTACATCCTGATCGCCATTGCCATCGGCGGGCCCGTGGGCTACGCGGCCGCCGTCCTCTATACCGTCGCCAATTCCTTCAACAAGACCATGCTCTTCCTTGCCAGCGGTGTGCGTGGGTGGCTGGTCGGGGCAGCGTTCGCAATCGGCGGCTTCAGCGTCGCCGGCATTCCGCCCTCCGTTGGCTTCTTCGGCAAGGTAGCCCTCTTCCGCACCGGCTTTGCCGGCGACAACGCAGCGGTTCTAGCCCTGGTCTTCGTTGGCGGCGCCCTATCCCTGATCTATATGTTCCAGGTTTACCAGCGGCGCTACTGGGCCGCCGACCAACCGGAACGACCGAGCCCAGTGGGGGCACGGATCACCGTTATCGCCCTGGCAAGTCTGATCGTCGCCCTGGGCCTGTGGCCCGAACCGCTACTGGCGGCCACCACCCAGGCCGCCGCCGTGCTAGGGGGAGGAGCTCGGTGACAGAGCGTATTCTAGTCTATATGGCACTTCTAACGTTGATCTACACTCTCACCCTCGGCACGTATGATCCCTGGGACGCCCTCATCGGCGCTATCGTCGCGGGGGTGGTGCTCGTCGCCTACCGACGCTTTCTGTTCGGAAACCGCGTACTACCGCTACGGCACCTGGCCCGCCGGTTGATCGGCTTCGTACCCTTCTCGGCGGTAACAGTCTGGGACGTTACCGTCGGCACCTGGCGGGTTATCCTCATCGTCCTCGGGTTCCGGCGCTTAACGCGGCCAGGCATCGTCGCCATACCGATTGGCGACCGTACGCCGAACGGTGTGGTCGCGACTACCCTGGCCAAGACGTTGTCACCCGGGTCTTTCTTGGTCGACGTCGACGCCGAGCGAGGCGTCATGCTGTTCCACATACTCGAAGTCGGCGACCCCGCCCGCGTTCGCGCGGAGTACGAGGAGTTCTATCGCCGATATCAGCGAAGTGTATTTCCCTAACTTGAGGAGGCTCCCAATGACCCAGGCAGTTGCCAGCGTAACTCTGGTCTGGATGACAATTCTTCTCGGCGTGAACGTGATACTGATGCTACGCGCCAATTCGGCGACGATTCGCATCCTCACCCTTGACACGCTAACCATGCTTCTCATCGCGATCCTGACGCTGTTCTCCTTAGCCACGGAGTCATCCTTCTACCTGGATGCCGCGCTTATCCTGGCCCTTCTCGCCTTCGTGGCGACGCTGGCCGCCTCGCGATATTACACGGGAGGTAATCCGTTCTCATGATCGACATATTCCTTTCCATTTTCGCGGACGGGCTCGTCATAGGCGGAGCAATCGTCATGACGATTGCAGTCTACGGCCTCTTCAGCATGCCCGATCTCTATACGCGATTGCACGCGGCTAGCAAGGCCGCCGTTCTCGGCATCATACCGATGCTCGCCGCCACCGTCGTCACCAAGGACCCGCTGATTGTCTCGCGGGCCGTCTTGATCGCGGCCTTCTTGATCCTCACTACGCCGGTAGCAACCACCGCCATCGGCCGGGCCGCCTATCTCAGCGGCCAACGTATGATGACACCTGGGGCTATCGACGAATCGGGACGTGGCCTGCCCGAGAGGGGGAGTGAACGTCGTGAAGCATAGCCAAGCCCTGCCGAGGAAGGCCAGGCTCTCCTTCAATTGACACCGCTTGCTGGCTGACGATATAATTTACTAAGGGTTGTTGAGGCTCCGCCGGGCGGAGCCTCATTCACGACTCACGGAGGCCGCTCTTGTACTCCAAGACCACCCTGGCCAACGGTCTGCGCATACTCACCGCCGACATACCCCACGCCCGTTCGGTCAGCATTTCGATTTTTGTCGGCGCCGGCTCCCGCTATGAAGAGAAGCCCGTCGCCGGCGCGGCCCACTTCGTCGAGCACATGTTCTTCAAGGGCACGCAGCAGCGCCCGACTTCCCAGCAGATATCGGAGGCCATCGAAGGCGTCGGTGGCATCATCAACGCCGAGGTAGGCAAGGAACTGGCCGTCTATTGGGCCAAGGTGCCCGGCCCTCACCTCGACATCGCTCTCGACATCCTGGCCGACATCCTCAGGAACTCCCGCTTCGACCCCTCGGAGATCGAGAAGGAACGGCGAGTCATCCTCGAGGAGCTGAACATGGTGATGGACGACCCGCGCGAGTGGGTGGACGTCATACTGGACGAGGTAATGTGGGGGGACCACCCCCTCGGGCGCGACGTGGGCGGCACGAAGGATTCGGTCGGCACCATGTCGCGCACCAACCTGCTCCATTACCTCTCGTCCCGCTATTCCCCTTCCGCGACGGTCGTCAGCCTGGCCGGGGCAATACGACACGAGGACGTGGTCGCCGACATCGAGAGAAGACTGGGCGATTGGCAAGGACCCAAGGCCGGCCCGCCCCTACTCTATCCCGACGACCAGGTCGGCCCCCGCGTGCGCATCCAGCCGAAGGACACGGAGCAGCTCCACATGTGCGTCGGCATCCGCGGCCTGTCCTACTCCGACCCGGACCGCTACGGCCTGGACCTCCTGAACGTGATCCTCGGCGAGGGCATGAGCTCGCGGCTCTTTCTGGAGATTCGCGAGCAGCTGGGGCTGGCCTACGATGTCCATTCTTATGTCAATCATTACCAGGACACGGGGACGATGGTGGCCTACGCGGGCGTCGACCCGACTCGCGTCGACCAGACCCTGGACGGCTTGCTCGAGGAATTCGACCGCCTCCGCAAGCCGACGCCGGCCCAGGAGATCACCAAGGCCAAGGAATTCTGGAAGGGCCGGATGGTGTTGCGCCTAGAGGATACGCGCAGCATCGCCTCATGGATCGGAGCGCAGGAAGTCCTCTTGGATCATGTGCTGACCGTCGACGAGGTAATCGAGATTATCGACGCGCTCAGCAGCGAGGACATGGAAAGGGCGGCCGCGCGCTGCTTCCGGGACGACCGGCTCAGCCTCGCCATCGTCGGCCCCATCAAGGACGGCGACCGTCTGGCGAATAGGCTCCACTTCGGCCGCTAGGTCATCCTAGACCTGACAGCGCGGGCAGAAGTGGCTGCTGCGGCCGCCGATGACCAGGCGTTCGATCGGCCCGCCGCAGCGCGGGCAGG
>JAJZQK010000064.1 GCA_021847625.1 Chloroflexota bacterium | reverse complement strand
TTCGTCAAGTTGCCGCGCATAGCTCTAACACCTATCGACCCCCCACGTGAGTTTGAACCCGCTGCCGTGCAACTCGGCCCCCTGGTCAGTGTCCACCGAGAAACAGGCGGGGCCGTCGCCGACTAACAAACGGAGTATCTAGTGACCCGAGACTGGCCCAAACGGTTGATAGTTGTCCAGGCGACTTAGCGGCAGGAAACGTGCCAAGCGAACGAGCTTGGCCCCGCGCCAGCGTCTGGGCGCAGGTATGACGCACAGGTAAGCGACAACCCCCTGATTTCATAATAAACCGGATAACCAATGTGTCAAGCTGCCTAGTGAATTAGCGATACCGCACGCCTTGCCCGCGCGGTCCAACGAAGCTGGCCGCTCATCTAGGCGGGCTCGGCTTCATCGGCAAGAGCTGCCTGCTGGTCACGCCTCAGTACGGCGCGCGGGTGCGCTTTGCCACGGTGCTAACCGACGCCGACCTGCCCGTGGACTTGCCGGTCGCGGGCCGCCGCGGCGACTGCAACGCCTGCCTCGAGGCCTGCCCCCCACGCGCTTTCACTGGGGTCGAGTTCCGGCCCGAGGACGCGCGCGAGGTCCGTTTCCAGGCCGATCTTTGCGACCGCTACATGCAGTACCGAGAGAAGGCGGTGGGCTATAAGGTGTGCGGGCGCTGCGTCCTTGCCTGTGATGGTAGCCACGGCGAGTGGCAAGGAAATGAGGCATAGGCAGGTCAGTAAATGACGCGACCGCTTCTCAGTCCTTCGGCGGCGGCAGCGCCATGTAGGTAACGAGGCCCTTGGCGATAAGTTGTCCAGTGCCGTCGCGCACCTCCGCCTCTCCCAACGCGAGACGGCCACCTTTATGCACTATCCGGCCCTCGCCCACTAGCTCGCCCTCTACCACCGGCGCCAGGTAGTTCAACTTCATTTCCACGGTGAGAGCGCGATAGCCAAGGGGCACGAGCGTCAGAAGGGCGGTGCCCACGCAGGAATCGACCAACGTCGCCGTGATGCCGCCGTGCACCGCCCCCTGCAGCTGGTGGAAGCGCGCGTCCACGGGCAGGCTGATGCGCGACTGGCCGGCGCCGAGCGATTCCAGGCGCATCCCCAGCAACTTGTAGATGGCCGAGTCGTGGATGCGGGCGGCCAGGGTCTGGTCGTGCGGCGTCTTGGCTTCGGTCACGGTTGCCTCCTGAACGGGGTTCAGGAGGCATTGTAGGGGTTGCTCAGCGCCCGGTCAAACGCGTGAGCGGGGGTAAGGAGTCGGAGCGGGTCATCTCTCGCCCGCGTCTTCTCCGTAGCAGGCTGCGCCGCTGCCTTCGGCGCCAGCCCTGCTTAGCGCTCTCGCTCGGGGTCGGCCGGCCGTTTCGTGCTATAATCAATGGAGAGATGGCCCGGGCCGGCTCGTCAAGCGCCCGAGCGAAGGGCCTGTAAGTCTATCAGTTGTCAGCCCGCGCCATAGCCGGTGCGGGCGATTTTGACTGAGGAGAGGCGCCTTGAACATTCACGAGTATCAGGCTAAAGAGCTGCTGGCTCCCCACGGGCTGCCGATTCCGCGCTTCCGCGTGGCGGCCAGCCCGGCCGAAGCGCGCGAAATCGCCGCCGAGTTCGGCCAGCCCGTGGTCGTCAAAGCTCAGGTGCTGGTGGGGGGCAGGGGAAAGGCGGGGGGCGTCAAGTTGGCGCGGTCACCCCAGGAGGCCGAGGCGGCCGCCGGGCAGATTCTGGGTATGGACATCAAGGGCCACACCGTGCGGCGCGTGCTGGTGAGCGAGGCCGTGGACATCCGCCGGGAGTACTACCTGAGCGCCGTCGTCGACCGCGGCAGCAAGCGCGTGATCTTGATGGCCAGCAACGAGGGCGGCGTGGAGATCGAGGAGGTGGCCAGGCAGCACCCCGAGAAGATCGTGCGGGTGGAGGCCGACCCCTTCCTGGGGCTCTTTGACTACCAGGCCAGGGAGTTGGCCCTGGCTATGGATCTCCCCAAGTCCTACCTGCGCGACTTTACGAGAGTCGCCAGGGCGCTGTACCAGTCGCTGGTGGAGTGGGACGCCAGTCTGGTCGAGATCAACCCGCTGGTCACCACCGACAAGGGCGCCATTTGGGCGCTGGACGCCAAGATGGTGCTCGACGACAACGCCGCTTGGCGCCATTCCTTCGAGCAGCTGCGCGATCTCTCGGCCGAGGACCCCTTTGAGCGCGAGGCGCGGGAGAAGGGCATCAGCTACGTCAAGCTCGACGGCAACATCGGCTGCGTGGTCAACGGGGCCGGCCTGGCGATGGCGACCATGGACGTGATCAAGCTGAAGGGGGGCGCGCCGGCCAACTTCCTCGACATCGGCGGCGGTGCCAAGGCCGAGACGGTCGCGGCGGCGCTGGCCATCATCCTCAGCGATGTCAACGTCAAGGCCGTGCTCTTCAACATTTTTGGCGGAATCACTCGCTGCGACGAGGTGGCCAGGGGCATCGTCAGCGCCCTCGGCCAGGTGAGCAGACGGGTGCCGATGGTCGTACGCCTGGTGGGCACCAACGAAGAGGAGGGCCGGGAGATCTTGCGGCAGGCCGAATTGATCGCCGCCCAGAGTATGGACGAAGCGGCGGCGCGCGTGGTGGAGGTCAGTCGGCAATGAGTATTCTCATAGACAAGACGACCCGACTCCTGGTGCAGGGCATCACCGGACGAGAGGGCGAGTTTCACACCAGACAGATGCTGGCCTACGGCACCAACGTGGTGGCTGGGGTCACCCCCGGGCGGGGCGGGCAGCAGCTGGCCGACGTGCCGGTCTTCGACACCGCCAAGGATGCCGTGCGCGCCACCGGCGCTAATACCTCAGTCATCTTCGTGCCCGCGCCTTTCGCCCCTGATGCCATCATCGAGGAAGTGGACGCCGGCATCGGTCTGATCGTCTGTATCACCGAGGGCATTCCCACTCTGGACATGCTGCGCGTCTACCACTACGCCGTCGACAGGGGCGTGCGACTGATCGGGCCGAATTGCCCGGGTCTAATTACCTCAGAGCAGGCAAAAGTGGGTATAATGCCAGGCCACATCACGCGCCCGGGGCCCGTGGGCCTGGTCTCGCGCAGTGGCACTTTGACCTACGAGGTGGTCAACCAGCTGAGCCAGAGCGGACTGGGGCAGACGACCTGCGTGGGCATCGGCGGTGACCCGATCATCGGCACCTCGTTCGTGGACGTCCTGTCCCTCTTCGAGGCCGACCCGGCTACTGAGGCGGTGGTCTTGATCGGCGAGATTGGCGGCAGCGACGAGGAGCAGGCGGCGACGTTCGTGGCCACTGGCATGAGCAAGCCGGTGGTGGGCTTCATCGCCGGGCGCACGGCGCCGCCGGGCAAGCGCATGGGCCACGCGGGGGCCATCATCTCCGGCGGCGCCGGCACGGCGGCGGAGAAGATGCGCGCTCTGGCCGAGGCGGGGGTGCGCGTGGCGGAGAACCCCTCGGAAGTGGCCGGTCTGGTGGGCAAAGCCCTAGGGAGGTAGTTTATGCCGGCAGGCAAGGGTAAGGTATCGGAGGTTGGAGAGGCGTTACGCCTGCCCACGGCTGATCCCGTCGTGGTCTTCGCCAAGTGGTGCAAGGGCTGCGGCATCTGCGTCGAGTTCTGCCCTACCAAGGCGCTCGCCATGGGCAAAGAGGATCGCCCGTACCTGTTGGACGCCGACCGCTGCTCCAGCTGCGGCATGTGCGAGATACGCTGCCCCGACTTCGCGATCAACGTAACCCACAGGAAACGGGGATAGACCACCACAGAGAATGAGGAGAGAGATGCCCTACGATGTGACGCTAATACCCGGCGACGGCATTGGCCCCGAGATCGCGGCGGCGGCGCGCCGGGTGCTGGAGGCGACCGGCGTGCAGTTCGACTGGGACGTGCAACGCGCGGGCGAGGAGACGATCTCCGAAATGGGCACGCCCCTGCCGCCGGCCGTTTTGGACTCCATCCGCCGGACCCGGGTAGCCCTCAAAGGCCCCATTACCACTCCGATTGGGACGGGCTTCCGCAGCGTCAACGTAGCCCTGCGTAAGGAACTCGACCTGTACGCCAATCTGCGGCCTGCGAGAACCTACAAGGGAGTGAAGACCCGCTTCGGCGACATCGATCTGGTGGTGGTCCGCGAGAACACGGAAGACCTCTACGCCGGCGTCGAGCACATGGTCACGCCGGACGCCGCGGAGAGCATCAAGATAATCACCCGCGTCGCCTCCCAGCGGATCTGCCGCTTCGCCTTCGATTACGCTGTCAAGCACGGCCGCCAGAAGGTGACGGCGGTGCACAAGGCGAATATAATGAAACTCAGCGACGGGCTCTTTCTGGAGTCGTGCCGGCAGGTTGCGATCGACTACCCGCAGATCGAGTTCGAGGACCGCATAGTCGATAACATGTGCATGCAGCTGGTGCAGAAACCGGAGCTGTACGATGTGCTGGTCCTGCCGAACCTGTACGGCGACATCGTGTCCGACCTCTGCGCCGGTCTGGTGGGCGGGCTGGGCGTGGCGCCCGGGGCCAATATCGGCTACGAGGCGGCGGTGTTCGAGCCGGTGCACGGTAGCGCGCCCAAGTACGCGGGCCAGAATCGGGCCGACCCGACCGCGATCATCCTCTCCGGGGCTTTGATGCTGGAGCATCTGGGCGAGCTGGCCGCGGCACAGAGGGTGCGGGGCGCGCTGGAATCGGTGCTGGCCGAGGGCAGGTACGTCACCTACGACCTCGGCGGCCAAGCAGGAACCAGCGAGATGGCCGAGGCCATAGTCCATCGGGTGGAGAAGGGGTAGGCCGAGTCGGTCTTGCGCTGGTGCGGTCGTCAAGGGGGTAATGTGGTGGTAGAAGCGGCGACGGTGCGGTTCATGCAAGGGAGCGAGGCCGTGGCCGAGGGCGCGATGGCGGCCGGGCTGCGCTTCTATGCTGGCTATCCGATCACACCGTCCACTGAGATAGCGGAGATTCTCTCCCGACGCCTCCCCAGGGTGGGAGGCGTCTTCATCCAGATGGAGGACGAGATCGGCAGCCTGGCTGCCGTGATCGGGGCCTCGATAGCCGGCCTGAAAGCGGCCACTGCCACCAGCGGCCCCGGCTTCTCGCTGATGCAGGAGAACCTGGGCTTCGCCGTGGCGGCGGAGATACCGTGCGTGCTCGTCAACGTCCAGCGGGCCGGTCCTAGCACGGGACAGCCGACGGCGCCCGCCCAGGGTGACGTGATGCAGGCCCGTTGGGGCACGCACGGCGACCACCCGATCGTCGTCCTCACCGCCAGCACGGTGCGCGAGTGCTTCGATCAGACCGTGCGCTCCTTCAACCTCTCGGAACGCTACCGCACGCCGGTGATCTTGCTGCTGGACGAGGTGGTGGCCCACATGCGCGAGCGCACGGTAATTCCTGCGCCGGAGGACATCTACGTCCTGGAAAGGCCCCAACCGGCAGTGCCACCGGAGTGGTACTTCCCCTACGAGGAGACCGACGCCGACGTGCCGCCCCTGGCCAGCTTCGGCGAGGGCTATCGCTACCACGTCACCGGGCTCTTCCACGATCGGGCCGGCTACCCTACCCTGCGCCAGGATGAGATTAATCCCTGGTTCGAGCGGTTGTTTCGCAAGATCGAGCTGAACGTCGACGAGATCGTGCAGACGCAGGGCGAGATGCTGGAGGACGCGCGCACGGTCATCGTCGCCTACGGCTCGACCGCCCGCGCCGCCCGCCAGGCGATGAAGGAGGCGCGGGCCAAGGGGCGGCGAGTTGGCTTGCTAAAGCTGCTCACGCTCTGGCCGTTCCCAGAGGAGCAGATCGAACGCGCCACCCGCACCGCCCGGCGCTTCCTAGTGCCGGAGATGAACCGTGGCCAGGTTCGCCTGGAGGTCGAGCGGGTGGTAAAGGGCCGGGCCGACGTCGTCGGCGTTCACCGCTACGACGGTACCGTGATCACGCCGACCCAGATTCTGCAGGCGCTGGAGGCCCACTAACCTTGACTATGCAGACGCTGCCTCCCATACACGAGTATCTTCGCTCTCACAAGAAATTCCCTCACGTCTGGTGCGCCGGCTGCGGCGCGGGCAACGTGCTGGGCTCGATCATCCGGGCCGTGGGCCATTTAGGGTTGGACCGCGACGAAGTCGCCATGGTTTCGGGTATCGGCTGCTCCGGCCGCATGCCGGTCTACGCCGACTTCAACACCCTGCACACCACGCACGGCCGGGCCTTGGCTTTCGCCACGGGCATCAAGCTGGCCAAGCCCAATATGCAGGTGCTGGTTGTGATGGGAGACGGCGACGCTCTGGCCATCGGCGGCAACCACTTCATCCACGCCGCCCGCCGCAACGTCGACCTGACGGCCATCGTGGTCAACAACGGCATTTACGGCCTCACCGGCGGTCAGGTATCGCCCACGACGCCGATGGGTGCCTACGCCACCACCGCCACCTACGGGCAGATCGAGCGTCCCTTCGATATCGCCAAGATCGCCGATGCCGCAGGCGCTTCCTTCGTCGCGCGGGGCACCGTCTACCACATCCTGGAGCTCGAAAAGCTGATCGAGCAGGCCATCGTCAAGCGCGGCTTCTCTGTCGTCGAGGTCATCAGCCAGTGCCACACGGCCTACGGCCGGCTCAACATGATGCCCACTGCGGTGGAAATGCTGAAGTGGCAGCGCGATAACACCATCTCGGTCGCCGCCGTCGCCGCGGGCAAGAGCGCCGAGGGCAAGATCACGCGCGGCGTGCTGGTCGATCGCGAACTCCCCGAGTTCACCGACGTTTATTTCAACCAGGTCGTGGCCAGGGCGCAGGAGCTCACAGGGAGGGCCGAGCGATGAACGATCGCTACGAAGTGCGGCTGGCCGGGGTCGGCGGCCAGGGGCTGCAGCTGGCCGGGCTCATCCTGGCCGAGGCAGCCGCTATCTTCGCCAACAAGAACGCGGTTCAGAGCCAGTCCTACGGAGCTGAGGCGCGCGGTGGCCCCAGCGTCTCGGAGGTCATCCTGGGCGAGGGCGACATCGACTACCCTAAGGTGAGCGAGCCCGACCTGCTGCTGGTGCTCAGCCAGGACGCGGCCGACCGCTACGTGCCCGGCGTGCGCAAGGACGGCTTGATCATCGCCGACGCGCAGCACGTCGAGCGGCTGCACAGCGAACGGCGGGTGCTGCGCTTGCCGATCACGGAAACCGCCAAGGAAGCCACGGGGCGCCCCGTGGCCAGCATCGTCGCCCTGGGCGTGATCGCCGTGGTCACCGGCATCATCCCGCGCGACGCCATTCGGCAGGCCGTGCTCTCGCGAGCCCCTAAGGGCACGGAGGAGATGAACACCAAGGCCCTGGAGGCGGGCTTTGCCCTGGGCGAGAGCGCCCTGGCCAGCGCGGGGAAGAAGTAGGATCGTGGGCCCAGCCCCGAGGCGCCCGGCTAGACAAACAAAGCCCCCGCGCACGGGGGCTAAGAACGCTCGCAGCCGGCTTGAGCCGGCTCTGTCTATTCAGCCCAGCCATGAATGGCTGGGCTGACTGTTATTGCGCCAGGTAGCCGCCGTCCACCGGCAGCACGTGGCCGGTGATCATGGCCGAGGCGTCGGATGCCAGGAAGACCGCCGGCCCCACGATGTCCTCCACTTCGCCCATCCGCCCCAGCGGTATCTTCGCCACGAGTCGACGCGTCAGCTCCTCGTCGGCCAGCAAAGTAGTGATGAACGGCGTCCTGAACTGGATGGGCGCCAGCGCGTTGACCCGCACGCCGAAGGGCGCCCACTCGATGGCCAGTTCGCGCGTCAGGCCGGCCACGCCCGCCTTGCTCGCCGTGTAGGGTGTGTTGCCCCTACCCATTGCCCCCAGTGCCGCCACGGAGGCCATGTTGATTATGCTGCCGCTGCCCCGCGCCACCATATGACGCCCCACCGCCTGGCAACAAAGAAAGACGCCGACCAGGTTGACCTCGATCACTCGCCGCCAGTCGGCCGGGGCGATGTCGGTCGACGCCACGCGCTTGGTGATGCCGGCGGCGTTGAAGGCGATGTCTAGCTGCCCGAAGCGGCTCACTGCGGCCGCGACGGCCGCCCCCACCGCTTGCTCGTCGGTCACGCTGCAGCCGACCGCCATTGCCTGGCGTCCCAGCGCCTCGACGCGCGCCACCGTCTCGGCACAGGCGTCGGCCGCCAGGTCGACGCAGACTACGTCCGCCCCGTAGCGGGCAAAGCCCACCGCCGCCCCTTGCCCCAGGCCCTGGGCAGCGCCGGTGACGAAAGCCACTCGCCCGCTCAAATCAAAGAGGTCCGCCATCGCGCTCTCCCTCAGGGCTTGCGGCCCTGCGTTCTCTCCTCATCCTCGAGCAGTATCTCCGCCGCCCACTGCGCCACGTTGGCCGCCACCCTCGTGCACTTGTCGACGTGGCCGCCGGCCGCCTCGAAGGCGTCGTGGTCTTCCTTCTCCCAGAGGTTGAACGAGCGCCCGAACGTGCGGGTCTGCACCGTGGCGCAGGTGGGCCCGCCGTACTCGGCGACAAAACGGTCGTAGAGTCGCTTGGCCTTCTGGTAAGAGGTCAAACGGCGGCCTTTGTCGAAGTGGGCCCGGTCGCGGCCAAAGCGATTGCCGAGCGCAAGAATGCCGCCGACTAGGGCGCCACAGCTGCCGACTCCGTAGAGCACCCCCCCACCGGCCAGCGCGTGGCTGGCCTTGAACAGGTCGTCGCTCACCGGCATAACTGCCTGATTGATCGCTTCCAGAACGCACTGCGGGCACGACCCGTATTTCTGCTCGAACTCGTAGGCGAGAGCGGCGGCCCGGCGGGCCTTCTCCTGGCTGGCGGGAGAGAGCGTGGTCTCGTTCTCCGGCAAAGCGTCACCTCCTGGTGTTCTGCCCGCGCTCGAACGCGGAGCGGGCCGTCGGGCATTGTAGGCGGTGGGGCGGGGCCGGTCAAGGTATGGCCGGCCTTGCGCCGGTGCTATAATGGCTGCCACACTGGAAGGGCAGGGAGCGTTGATCGAGGAGCGCGCGGCGCGAGACTGGTGGGTCTACGTTCTGGCCTGCGCCGACGGCACCCACTACACCGGCATCACAACCGACCCCGACCGACGCCTGGCGCAGCACAACGCCGGCCGGGGCGCCCGTTACACGCGCACCCGCCGACCCGTGAGCCTGGTGGGCGTACTGCCTTGCCCTTCCCACGGCGATGCCCTACGGCTAGAGCGCCGTATGAAGCGTCTGCCTCCCGCCGGCAAGCTGAAGTTGGTACTAGCCGAGACCGGCTCCGAGAAGCCGGCTTGACAAGAAGCGGCCCGCGGAGAGGTCTTTCTGACAGCCCCACCCAGGAGGGTGCGATGAGAGTGCGCCTGGCCTACGCCCGCGAGGGGTTGGAGGTCGACCTGCCCGACGAGAACACCACCGTCGTCGAGCCCCAGTACGTCGAGGGCTTGCCGGACGAAGCCGCGGCCCTGCGAGGGGTCCTGCGCCGGCCGCTCGGCTCGCCGCCCCTGCGCGAGCTCGTCAAGTCCGACGACACGGTGGCGATCGTCTTCAGCGACATAACCCGGCCCACGCCCAACGACCGGATGTTGCCGGTTCTGCTGGCGGAGCTGGCGCACGTGCCCAAGGAGAACATTACCCTACTCAACGCCCTGGGTCTCCACCGCCACAACACCAAGGATGAACTAGTGCGTATGTTGGGCGAGGGGGTCGTCGCCATCTACCGGGTCGTCAACCACGAGGCCTTCGACAAGTCCCAGCTGGTCTATCTGGGTCAGACCAGCTCGGGCGGCGAGGCCTGGGTGGACAGAGAGTACGTGAGGGCCTCCGTGCGCATCCTCACCGGTTTCGTTGAGCCGCATTTGTTCGCCGGCTTCAGCGGCGGCGCCAAGGCCATCCTGCCCGGCGTGGCCGGGGCCGACAGCGTGATGCACGTGCACAACGCCGAGATGATCGGCAGCCCGAACTCGAACTACGGCATAATCGACGGCAACCCCATCTTCGCCGAGATGCGCGAGGTGGGAGCCATGGCCGAGCCGACCTTCATCCTCAACGTCACGCTCAACAAGCAACGGCGCATCACCGGCGTCTTCGCCGGCGCCCTCGTGGCAGCGCAGGACGCGGCCATCGAGTTCGTGCGCAATACGGCGATGCGGCCGGTGGAGCGGCCGTTCGACGTGGTACTGACGACCAACAACTACTACCCGGCCGACCTCGACCTCTACCAGTCGGTGAAGGGCATGAAAGCGGCGGCCCTGGTGACCAAGCCGGGCGGGGCCATCGTCATCGCCGCGGGCTGCGAGGAGGGCGTGGGCCACGGGCCGTTTGGCGACATAATGAAGATGCGCCCGACCCCCCAGGGCATCCTGGAGATGATCTACGAACCGGGCTTCTCGATGTATGACCAGTGGGAGGCCCAGGACCTGTGCAAGATCCTGGTCAAGCACCGCGTCTTCCTCTATCCCGACGGTCTGACCGAGGAGCAGGCCACGGC
>JAJZQK010000063.1 GCA_021847625.1 Chloroflexota bacterium | reverse complement strand
GTAGCCCCTGGCGGCAGCGACGAAGGCCAGGGCAATGCCGGTGTTCCCGCTCGTCGGCTCCACGATCGTCATGCCGGGACGGAGGTGGCCGACCTTCTCCGCCTCGTCGATCATCGAGACGCCGATTCTGTCCTTCACGCTGCTAAGTGGGTTGAAGCTCTCCAACTTGGCGGCGACGACCGCCCCCGCCCCATCCGTCACCTTGTTGAGGCGCACCAGCGGGGTGCGCCCGATCGTCCGTGTGATATCGTCATAGATGTTCGCCATCTGGTACCTCCATTTGCGGCCCGACCGAGCGGACGCCGGCGGCAGCCTGCACTTCCGTCCGTCGGCAGCTGTGTGAAGACCCAAGACCGCGCCGGGCCGGGACGCGATTGCTGGGCCCAATCGTCGCTTCGGGAGATTAGGGCCACGTTAGCGAATAGTGAGAGGCAGATAAGACCTCCGGCCCTCCAAACCGTCGCAGGCGCAGTGGAGGAAAGCCCGCGTCAAGGTAACGCCGAAGCCCCGAGGGAATGTTCGTCTCTGCCGAACTGCCGGCCTAGATGTTCACTGCTCACTTCAACGTTGGTGTTCTGGTCCTGCAAGGCGCCCCGCGAGGGAGCGGGCAGAAGCGAAGCAGAATACTGGGCCGACAGGATTCGCTCAGGCCTGCTCCAAACCCAGGTTGATACTGGCAACGTGAAGACTTGGCGGGGGGTCTATTTGCAGGTGGAGGCCCCGACGGGCGAATCGGAAGTATCGCCAGCACGACGCTCAGGGTTATACTCGCAGGTACGGCAAAGGTCGACGTCGTCAAGAGCGGTGACGCAGTAGGTTCCCTCCTCTTTCCAGCATACGCGAGCACAATCCGACCGCGTGGTCTTGCGCGTGCATTGCGGACAGCCGTCAAGCGACCAGCAAGGATAGAGCGAGATAAGATACTTCGCCCCCGCCAGGTTAATGCCCTTTTCGAGGAGCCCGGCGATGAAGCGAAGGCGAAGCAAGTCGTTGTCAGAGTACAGACGAAGGCCATTTCGCCGTGACGGACATAGCAAGCCTTGGCGTTCCCATTCGCGCAGCGTGGCCTGGCCCACGCCGATGAGATCGGCGACGACGCTTATGGTGTAGAGCGGCTTCTCACCCAACGGTTTGCCTCCTGCTCATGGTCACCTCATTATACAGCCTCGGTAAATCGGTGTCAACTACCTTCCTGTCGGGCCACCATCGTACCTACAGACTTGCATGCCAAGAGGGCTGCAGTCACAATGGTGCATCAGCCTGGCCCCGACCAGTGAGACGGCCTCAAAGGACAGGCACCATCCCGCCAACGTTTGAAAGCATGTGCACGGTGATACTGCCGACGTGGCCGGGAGGTGGCGTTGGCTGGCACTCTGCGAATCGAGTTGCCGGACCTCTCCTTGACGGCCGGTCATAGCACTCACTGAGCTAACACGAGAATGTCCGGGGACGTCCGTAACACCAGACGCGAGCAAGCCAGGGCGTATCCCGTCCCATCGGGCGGCACCGGCATCCCCCCTCGGACAATCTGCGGCACTGGTCCCTACCAAACATGTCGCAAAGGCATGTGGTCGCCATAACCCGGTGCCAGGGCCAAACTCCCGATCAAGTAGTCCGACATAGCCGTTGCTGCCGGGGTGCTCACTACCGGGAGGGGTCATGCAGGCTCTGCCGGCGTTCCTGTCATCCCCGCGCAGGCGGGGATCCAGTCTCCGGTTTGGCAGAGGACCGGATGGATTCCCGCTTCCGCGGGAATGACGGCAGAGCGGCAGCTGGGCTATTCCACCGGCCAATCGTGCAGCAGGGATGAGGCCGGGCCATTTAGCAGGTGACGCGTGGGAGAGCGGGGGGCGGCGGACACTTGCGGATGTCCGCTGCCTGAGGTACGAAGCGCGGGAGAGATTAGTTGCCCTGATGGCAGGTAGCGCAGGAAGGCAACCGCGGTTTGTTCAGCTTCTGAGCCTCCGTCTCGTGACAGCCGATGCAGAGGTCGTGCATAGCATCCACGTAGGATGGCGCCATATAGTTGAAAGGCGCCCCGTCCTCGCTGGGGCACATGTTCGTGTGACACTCCACACACTGGACCGCGGTGCTGGCCGAGTGCCCCCCTTCGTGGCACACATCACACGACTGGTTGCCCCCCGGCACCACCACCGCCACGTGGAAGTCGTGGTTGAGTATGGACGTCGGACTATTCAGGTCCGAGTGGCATTCCCCGCACGAGGGCGGCCCGGCAGCCGGCTGCGGCTCTGCGGCGAGGTTGCTTTGCGTCTGTCCCGCAACTGACACTGCCCCGTCGCTCAAGTGATGGCAAACGGTGCACGCATCCTGTTCGGTCGCACTCACCGCGGAATCCCCATCCTTCAGAAGGTCCACGTGCGCCTGGTGATCGAAGCTGACGAAGGCTGAGTCGCCGTCGCCGTTGATCTGCAGGACGTTCAGTCCACGGACAGGCTGCACGGGAGCAGCTGCCGTCTGGTCGGCAGTCCAGGCTCGCTGTGGCATGACCGTGAGCGCCAGGGTAATTACGACCACGAGCGTGCCCGACCTGCGGGCGACGGTGTCCCGGAGCGTTTCGCCAATCAGGACCTTCGTCAAGCGGTCGAAGCGAGGTCTAGTGTAGCGGGAGATCCGTTCGGCCTCGCGTATGCTCCGCGGGCCGAAGATCTTCAAGTTCTCCGTGCAGAAGAGAAACACCAACACCGCGCCCGATACGATACCAATGCTGACTGCGAACTCCACCCAGCTAGGGAAGTACGTAGTGCCAGCCGGCCTCTCGACGGCGATCACGCTCGCGGAAAGCCGATTCAGAATCATGCCAGAGACCGTGAGGAGAGATGCCGTGCCCAATCCATGTCGGCTGTTGCGGGTGGCAGCTATCGAGAGCAGGATGGCGGGAATCAGGGCACTAATGGATATCTCCACCAGAAACAGCACGCTCTGCCACGATCCATCGATGGCACCTGGAAGCACGCCCCGCAGCACGAGGTCGCCGATCCTAACGCCCAAGAGGACCCAGAGGACTACGGCAGCAGCCTTCCCGAGGCCGGAGAACAAGTCGAGCTCTAGTTCGTGCCGGTAGACGAAGGCGGAAAAAAAGCCCTCCAGTGTAACCATCATCAGCCCCAGCGCGACGGCCGAGAGGAAGAACAGAAACGGCAGAAGGGGGCTATACCACAGCGGATGGATCCGGAACGGCATTATCAGCAGCAGGGACCCCAGAGACGACTGGTGCAGCGTGGACAGGACGATACCGGTAATCACCACCGGCAGGGTTAGTCGCTTCAACCAGTGGAGTATGGTCTGAAACACTCGCCCCCGGAACAGGGGATGTTCGAGAACGGCAGGCAGAAACTCAAGCCCCAGCACCGTCGTGTAGAGCATCACGCACCAGGCGACTTCGAACAGCACCGAGTGGTGCTGCCAGTTGATCACCGGCCTCCAGATGTTCCAGGGGGCGCCCAAATCGGCCATCAGGCCGACGATGACGGCCACGTAGCCCAGGAAGGCGGTGAGGATCGCCGGACGCAAGACCGGCCGGTACTTCTCCAAGTGAAATATGTAGACCGCACCGGCGACGGTGAAACCCCCGGCGGCCAGGGCCACCCCGGCAACCACGTCGAAGCCGATCCAGAGGCCCCACGGAGCGGCGTCGTTCAGGTTCGTCGTCGCGCCCAGTCCCCGGACAAAGCGGACAAGGGCCGCCACGAACCCCGCTGTGACGAGCACCCAGAGTATATCTTTGACGACGCTACGCCGGTTCATTGTTTCTCCACCCCTTCCTGACGGTGGCTCTTCTCTTCAGCTCGACGCCGCCGTTCCTCTTCTCTCTTAAGCCGGGCCATCCGCATGCGTCGCTCGATTACCCAGTAGACACCGCTCGACGCCACCGCCATGCCCACGGCCACTGTCGGTATCTGCTGCATGACCGCCCACGTTAGATTGGGAACAGGCTCCGGAGGAAGGGGGTTCTTGTAGTTGAGGAAGCCCAAGTCGATATCCGAGACGTACAACACGGAGGTGCCGCCGACCTCGTCGGCACCGTAGACGTGGTGGATGTACTTGTTGGGTTCGGCCTGCAGTCGGTGCGTCGCTTCAGCGATAAGCTCGTCCCTATCGCCGAAGATCGTCGCCCGCGTGGGGCAAGCCTCGGCGCACGCAGGTAGATTGCCGTCCTTGAGCCGCGCATAACACATCACGCACTTGTTGACGTACGGAACAGGCGAACTCCACTCGTAGCGCGGAATGCCGAACGGGCAGGCCACCATGCAGTAGCGGCAGCCCATACAGATTGCCTTATCGTAGATAACCGGCCCTTCGGGCGACTTCTGCATCGCCCCCACGGGGCAGGCGGAGACACAGGCCGGTTCCAGGCAATGGCGGCACTGCTTGCGCACGAAGTGTTGCCCGGCCTGAGGCACCACTGCCGTCCACCGTTTGGCCGACAGACCGTCTCCGGTATCCTGTATTTGCGGGTCCCCTCCCGGCTTATACACGCCGAGGTTATTGACCTTGACGCAGGCCTTCACGCATTCCTCGCAGCCGATGCATTTGGTTACGTCTATGAGAAGCGCCGGCCTCATATGCGCCTCCCCTCCGGACCGTGCAACGTCCTCACCACGTCGTAACCGCCCTCACGCGTGAAGTGCCACCCTATCTCCGAACTCAGACGGACAAGCGGATAGAGTGCGCAGTGAGCAAGCTTGGTGAACGGGAAGAGCACCAGTATCGTTCCCCCCGCCGCTATGTGAAAGACCATGGTCACCTTGTAGGGAATCACGTTCCAGCTCTGCCCCGCCAGATAACCCATACCTATCGTGACGATCAGCAGAAGGAGGATCGCATAGTCCGAGAAGCTGCTCACTACTCTGGATTGCCGGACGTAGATCCGATATCCGAGCAGAACGACTAAGCCTGCGAGGGCAAGCAAGGCAAGCCAATCGACGTATGGCCGTGGGATGCTGGGCCAGTTCTGTCCCAGGGGCCCGAAGAAGTCGATGTGCTCCCGCAGAAAGACTGCGCTCAGGATCACTCCCAAGTGGAAGACGAACGACGCGTAGCTGAACCCCGGTAGGCTTCGGTGCAACCGGGTCACCGGGAACGTCCAGGACCCGACGTTCCGAAGCACCTGGCCGTAAGGAATACGCCGATCGCCCGCCCTTTCGACAGCCTCCGCCAGAGCCCACACCGAAAGAAGGGCCTGCCGCACTAGCCCCAGAACGAAGATTCCCGCTACAAATATCAGCAGCGGCCCTTTAAGAAATGCAAGTAACCCCTCCATTCGCCTCGCCTCCTGTCAATGTTCCCTGGATCCGACCATTTGGCTCCCCGATTCGCTCACCTGGCCATGCCGGTCGGCAGACGACTTCGGCATATGAATGGCACGCAGGATTAAGTCGTGCAGACCAACCACTTCTACCGGCAGCCCGTGGTGATTCACCAACTCCCTGATCTGTTTCTTGCAGTTGGCGCAAGGGGCGACCACAATCTCGGCGCCGGTGGCCCGAATCTGCTCCGCCTTTGCCAGCCCGCCAACGGTCATGCGGAAATCGTGTATCTCGTCGAGGGAGACCGACCCTCCACCACCGCCGCAGCAGTAATTCTCCCGGCCGTTAGGCGTCATCTCCACGAAATCCTTGACGAAGGAACGTAGGATTTCGCGCGGCTGGTCGACGATCCAGCCAGAGCGGGCGATGTTGCAGGGGTCGTGATAGGTCACCTTCTCCGTGACCACGTTCGGATCCAGATCGAGCTTGCCCGCTTTCAGCAGGCTGTAAGTCAGTTCCATTATGTTGACAACCGGTATTGCCTCGCCGCGATTGAAGGTAGACACAAACGCCTTAGAGGCACGGGAGGCATGGCCGCACTCGCCGATCAGGATGTTCTTCCCTTTCAAGCGCCTCGTCTCTGCCAGAATCTCGTTGTTGACTCTGTCCAGCACCCAGTCGTTATAGAACAACCCATAGTTGATGGCGTCATAGGTGCGGGTGCCTATGGTCCAACTCACGCCCGCCGCCGTGAGAACGGCGGCGATACCCATGAGCGTTTCCGCTTCCATCAGGTAGTCGCTAACCGGGGTGAAGAAGACAAAGTCGGCCCCCTTCTCGTCCAAGGGGAATCGGATCTGGCTGTCCTTCGTATCAGCGAAATCATCCTGCAGGAACTCAAGGGTATCTAGCAGAGCAGGAAGGGGCACCGCGGAAGTATTGCGAGTCTTTCCCTCGAGTTGCTCGCGCACCGAAATAACCAATCCCTTGGGCTCAATCCCGGCCTCGCTCAGAACGTACCGCCCAAAGTGAGTGATTAGCCCATGGTCCAGCCCCATCGGGCATTCGATGGAGCAGCGGCGGCAGGCAGTACAACGGTATAGCGATTCGGCGATCTCGTCGACCTTCCGGTTAGTTAGCGGATCATCGCCGAGGATCTTGGCGCGCAGCCAGCCGCCCGGCGTGAAATACCGCTTATATATGTCGATTATCTGCTGAGAGCGATGGCACGGGATGTCCCTAGGATCCCTGGTAGCCAGGTACACCGGGCAGGTCGTCGCACAGCGTCCGCAGTGCGCCGCGTTTCGCGCATAGAGTTCGAGCACCGGCCTATAGTTCGTGTGCCTCAGCACCACCGCGAACGATTCGAGA
This sequence comes from Chloroflexota bacterium, assembly GCA_021847625.1. The sequence continues at coordinate 3,801 of JAJZQK010000063.1, read as the reverse complement.
AACCTCTGCGCCCTATCCTCTGCCACAGGAATCTGATCCAGCCGGAACGCGTACGGCTGCTTGCTAGGCTCTCCGACAACCTTCTTTTCTTCCGCAATAGTCATAGCTATCCTCTTGACCTAATAGCGATCCCATAATCGGGGAATGCCCCCGTCTAGTGCGCCCCGGTCCTTTCAACCCCCGAACCAGGCTAGGCGCACCGATCAGTTCAAGTGCAACGGCACGCTGCCGGCGGCGACCGCCGTCAACATGACGGCAGCGTTCGGTCGGGAATGCTCCAGCTTCTCCAGGTCGCTGGCGAGCGTCCAGGATGGCAAGTCCGTGTGCACGCAGCGGGCGTTGAGGCCGGCAAACGAGGCGTGAATGGCCTCCGTTGCTTCGCTCGTCTCGCCGGCCATCAGCCAGGACGTTCGCGTGCTTATCTGGACTTCGTCAGGTGATAAGCGGCGTACAATAGCCGCCATCCGCGCCGCGAATTGCCTGTTTCCTTCCCAGAGAACGAGGTGGAGTGCCAGTCTCCCCCCAAACCCCTCCCTGAACTCACGCAGCGCGTCGACTATTTCGGCGAACTTGCACGGAACGAGCGGACGGTTGATTGCCAGAAACGATTCCTCGTCGTAGGCATCTAGCTTGGCGATCACCGTGTCCGCCTTGGCCAGGTCCCGCTTCACGTCGTCTCTGGGCATGAGGCTCGAATTCGTCGCGACGGCCACCGGCAGACAGAGAATCCGCCTGGCCAGGTCTATGGACTCCGCGAGATTGCTGGCTAAGGTCGGTTCTCCTTTACCTGCGAATGTGACGCAGTCTGCCTCGCCTCGACCCACCGAGCGCAGCCCACACTCGACGGCGCTCATGCCTGCGTACCAATGCCTCTTGCGGGCGAAGAGGCTGTGCCTTCCTTCAGGGCAGTACCTGCAATCGAACGTGCAGTACTTGTGGTCGGAGAACACCAGGTCCACGCCCAGGGCTCTCCCCAGCCGCCATGACTGAATAGGGCCAAAGGTGACGCTCATCGTCGATGCCTCCTCTTCTTGCCGCGCGCACCCAAGCAACAGGCCGCGCGATAGTGCCGCCGTTCGCCGGCAAGTCGTTCCCACCGCAGGCTCCAGGTGCCGTCGCACTCTTCCGTGCCCCTCGGAGCCGCTGCTCGGTTTCACCTGCCTTCAATCGCCGGCTGCAGACCATCTCAATCAACTGATTGAGGCCGTAGAATAGAAAAGGCCCCGGCGTCCTAAGACGCTGGGGCCTTCCAGCGGTCGCCCCGTAACGGGGCGGGCACAACATTGGAGTCAGGTGGTCTCCTCTGACAGCCGGCACAGGTATGTACCGCCTTGTCGAACAGACCGCAGTAAGCGTTGGGCTGCTTCCAGCAGGGCTTGCCATTGGCCACTGCCGACTTGTAGCAGGGCCGGCAGGCGTCACTGGCCCAGCAAGGATACAGCCTAAGGTATGCACGAGCCCCGGCCAGGTTGAATCCCTCGTCGTCCAGAAGGTGCTTCACGAAGAGCAGCCGCAGGAGGTCGTCGTCGGAGAAACAACGAGACCGTCCTCGCCGCTGGGGATTCACTAATCCCTCTCGGTCCCACACACGAAGCGTCTCGGAGTGCATACCCAAGAGCTCCGCCACTATGCCGATGGGATAGAGAGCCTGGCTTCTCACCGCAACTTACCTCCATCTGACACCATGATAGCATTTGCTACCAACGGCGTCAATAGCTCTTCGGAGTTGCAGCACAATTAGTCTCTCTATTCACCTAGCATTGTTATGCTGACGTTGGAGGCCGAGGGTTGTATGCCATCAAATGGTTGTGCTATCCCGCACAGCATAGACTAGCTGGTCAGCATGGCTGCAGATTGATTGTCTGCTATGGCCCACCGCCGAAGCAACCGGCGTCAGACGGTGCGGTGCATAGAACGTTCCGTCATTAGCGAGGTAAGCTCGACCGACTGGGCAACCTGCCGAACGAACAAGAGTTCCCAACCTGCCCCCGCAAGTTCCCCACGACCATCCCCACGCCGTCCGACCGTGCCTCCAACCCTCTTCGGGCCATCTCCCCAAGCGCCGTTGCCCCCCGGCTAAACCCGTTTCAAGCCGTTTACTGTCTACCAGGCAGGCTACCTTCGCGGTTGGCCTCATAGATGGCCTCGCTTGGGCAGTCGTACTCGCAAAGACCGCATACGGTGCACTTGGCATAGTCGATCACCGCCAACCCATCGACCACCGCGATCGCTTCCAGCGGGCAGACGTCGACGCAGGCTGCACAGCCGCTGCACTTCTCCTCGCCTACTACGTACATCGTGCCGTTCATTATTCCGTTCCCCATCCCACGAACTTGCCTTCTTTGCCGCTGTAGCAGCGGCCCACCTTCGCACAGGGAGGGCGCCGTCCGGTGGCAGAAGCCGACCGAACGGCAGTGTTCGGTCGGCAAGAAGCCAGTCTGCCGACCCAGGCACTTGCCCACCCAACTGCTGCCTCAGCGTGCAGGCTGAGCCCCGCGCAGCGTCTCTTCTCTAGCTGCGAAGGACGAAGCCAGGGCGTGGTAGGCCTCGGACTCGTAGTCCTCGACATCCCCCGCATCACATAGTCTGGCGATGGCGGGATCGATGGGCAGACGCCCCAGCAGGGGCGCTCCCGCCACCATCGCCAGTTCGTCGCCGCGGCTCGGGCCAAAGATCTCGTACCGCTGGCCCGTGTCCGGGCACACGAAGTAGCTCATGTTCTCCACCACACCCAGCACAGGCACGTTCATCTGCTGCGCCATCCGCACCGCCTTCCGCACCACCATCCCTGCCAAGTCCTGGGGCGAGGACACGATCACCACCCCAGCCAACGGCAAGGACTGCATCACCGTCAGGGGCACGTCGGAAGTCCCCGGGGGCAGATCCACCAGAAGGTAATCGAGGTCGCCCCAGACCACCTCTTCCCAGAATTGCTTGATCGCCCCGGCCAATAACGGACCCCGCCAGATCACCGCCTCGTCCTCCCGCTCCAAGAGCAGGTTGATCGACATCACCTCGATGCCAAGCTGGGTGGTCACGGGCAGGATGCCCAAGGGACTGCCGGCGGGTCGGTCCGTCAACCCGAACATCTTGGGGATGCTCGGACCGGTGATGTCCGCGTCGAGGATCCCCACCCTCTTGCCTTCTCTGGCCAGAGCGGCCGCCAACAGGCCCGCGACTAACGACTTGCCCACGCCGCCCTTGCCGCTCATCACGCCGACCACCCTGCCGACGTGGTTAATGTCCTTGGCCAGGGGCTTCTCTTCGTCGTGACCGTTGGCCTTGCCGAGAGCCTTTGCTCGCTCGGCGGCGCTCATACCCACCAGGTCCACCGTCACGCCGTACGCCCCCGGCAGCGCCAGCACCGCCCGCCGCACGTCGCCCACAATGCGGTCCTTCAGCGGGCAAGCCAAGGTCGTGAGGGCGAGGATCACGGCCACATTCCCCTCGCTTACCTTCACGTCCCTAACCATGCCGAGTTCTACTAAGTCCCGGCCTAGCTCGGGGTCCTTCACCCCGCGCAGGGCCTCTCGAACGCTTTCCGCCGTTATCATCTGCGCACTACTCCTTGACTGACTTACCTCTGCTTGCCCCTTCAAGCGGTCAATTCACCCTACTCTCTTCGCCAAGATCATCGTCGACAGTAGCTAGAGGCCCACCGCGAAGACCGCCAGCACCGCAAGGTCGACGACACCCGGCATCGTCCCCGCGCCCAGCAGCGCGCCGCGGAGACCGTCCACGGCATAGGTCAACGGCAGCGCGTACGCCACCGGCTGCAGTGCCCCCGGCAAGCTGGCCACC
>JAJZQK010000062.1 GCA_021847625.1 Chloroflexota bacterium | reverse complement strand
CCGTCAACCTGGCCAAGGTTGAGGTATTCGTCGGCGCCCTGATCGGCGCCATGCTGGTCTATCTGTTCAGCTCGCTGGCCATTCGGGCCGTGGGCCACGCCGCCAGCGACATCATCGAGGAAGTTCCCCGCCAGTTCCGGGAGGACCCGGGCATCCTGGCCGGTACCTCCAAGCCTGATTTCGCGCGCTGCGTCGACATCACCACGAGGGCAGCCCTCCGCGAGATGGTGCTACCGGGCGTGCTCGCGGTTGGTGTGCCGACGATAGTGGGCGTGACGCTCAAGGCCGAGGCCACGGCTGGCTTGCTGATGGTGGGAACGATTGCCGGCATCATGCTGGCCACGGTTCTCAACAACGGCGGTGGCGCTTGGGATAACGCCAAGAAGTTCATCGAAGCTGGCTACATGAAGAGCGACGATGGTGGTATTATTGGTAAGGGCACGCCAACGCACGCGGCGGCAGTGGTCGGCGACACGGTGGGCGATCCTTTCAAGGATACCGCTGGTCCTTCGCTGCACGTGTTGGTGAAGCTACTGTCGACCATCACGCTCGTCTTGGCGCCGTTCTTCATTGCGAAAGGCTAGATGGACACACTACAGGCTCTGATTCTCGGTCTCTTACAGGGCCTGACCGAATTCATACCGGTAAGCAGTTCAGGGCACCTCGTTTTGGTGCCCTGGCTGCTCAACTGGCAATCACCGGGGCTTGCCTTCGACACGACGGTGCATCTGGGCACCCTGGCCGGGCTGGTGGTCTACTTCCGACGCGACATCTGGGAGGTGGGCGTCAGCTGGCTAGACGGATGGCGAACCAGGACATGGAGCAGTCCGTCCGCTCGTCTGGGTTGGCTCATCATCCTCGGCTCGGTCCCGGCCGGCGTTCTGGGCTTCCTCTTCGAGGACTGGTTTGCCTCGCTGTTCGGCCAGCCAGGCATGGTGGCCGTTATGCTTGTGGCTACCGGGATCCTCCTGGCCTCCTCCGAGCGAATGAGCCAGAAGAAAAACGCGGAGGTGTTGGGTATCACCGCCGGGATGGCGCTGATCATCGGCTTCGCCCAAGCGGGCGCTATCCTCCCAGGCATCTCCCGCTCGGGGGCGACGATCGCGGCGGGGCTTGCCCTGGGCCTCACGAGACCCGCGGCGGCCCGTTTCAGTTTCCTGTTGGCGCTGCCCATAATCTTCGCCGCGGGCTTCGTCCAGCTCGCGCAGGTGGTGAAGGTGGGCGATTTCGGGGATAGTGGATCTCTGCTGGTCGTGGGGTTCCTCGCGGCGGCGATCAGCGGCTACCTATGCGTCAGTTTCTTGCTGTCCTATCTGCAGAGGCGGTCGCTGTACGTTTTTGCCGCCTACTGCTGGGTGGCCGGCATAGCGAGTTTGGCGGTATGGCTAATGTCCGGAGGTCGAGGTCTTGGGTAAGGCAATCGTCGAGGTCGAAAGCGGCATTTGTGGGTTCATCACCAAGGTGGTGGCGCAGACGGATGCGGATGGCATGCTGGTCCGGCTGGCCATCGACAGCCAGTGCGGGAACATCAAGGGCCTGGCTCGCGAACTGATGGAGGTTGACCCGATGTCGATTCTGATGGGCAAGGCGAAGGACGATCCGGTCTTCATGGCGGCGGCCAACCATCCGGTCCACCATGCCTGTCCGGTGCCGGTGGGCATAATTAAGGCGGTCGAGGTGGCGGCGGGCCTGGCCCTTCCGCGCGAGGCAAGGATCAGAGTGGAGAGAGGCGAGGAATGAGCTCGGTTGTCGGCGTTGTGCGTCGCCATCCCTACCTAGCGGCCTGGGTGACCATGGCTGTTGCCATGGTAGCCATCCTTCTCGTCGCTACGAAGGACGTGGGCCTGCAGGCCAACCATATGGTGGCCCTGGTCGTGGCCACGGTGCTGTTGGCGGGCGCCTGCGTCTGGATCATCACCTGGGAATAGCCAGGCGGAACGCCGATCCCTCCGCGAGAAGGCCAGTCTTGGCGGTCCCGACGCCGGTGCCCGCTTGCGTGCGCCGCTTATCCCCGGGCCAGAAGGGCGAGGTCCGCCCAGAAACCGGGGTAGGAAACCTCCACCGCCTCCGCATCCTCGATCGTGGTCTCTCCCTCGGCGAGTAGCCCGGCGACGGCCAGCGCCATGGCCAAGCGGTGGTCGCCCCGACTGCGGCAACGGGTGCCGTGCAAGGCCCGACCTCCCTCGACCACGAACCCGTCGGCGTGCTCCTCGATACGAACGCCCAGGCCAAGCAGCTCGTTAGCCACCGTGGCGACACGGTCGGTCTCCTTTGCCCGCAGCTCCCCCGCTTCGCGCACCACGGTGCGGCCGGTGGCGAACGCCGCGGCCACGGCGAGCACCGGGATCTCGTCGATCAGGCGGGGGATGATCTCGCCGCCAAGTTCGATGCCTCGCAGTTCGCTGGAGCGGACCGTGATGTCGGCGACCGGTTCGCCCGCCTCTTCCCGCTGGTTCTCCAATTTGATCCGCGCACCCATCGCCTCCAGCGCCTCGATTATGCCGGCCCTGGTGGGGTTGCAGCCCACGCCGGGGACGGTCACCTCGGCGCGCGGGTGCGCGGCCGCCGCGACAAGCCAGAAGGCCGCCGACGAGATGTCCCCCGGCACGACGACGTCCAGCGGGCGCAACCGGGCTGGTCCGGAGATGGTGATGGTCCGGCCGTCAACCTGGATCGGCGCTCCCATTGCCGCCAACATGCGCTCGGTGTGGTCGCGGCTGCGGGCTGGCTCGCGGAGCTGGGTTTGGCCGTCGGCCTGGAGACCGGCGAGCAGGAGGGCGGACTTGAGCTGGGCGCTCGCCACCGGCAGGTCGTAGGTCAGGCCGGACAGGCTGCCCCCTCGAATGGCGAGGGGTGCCAGCGTGCCATCCCGACGGCCCCAGATCTGAGCCCCCATTCGGCGCAAGGGGTCGACGATGCGCCCCATCGGCCGCGAGCGCAGCGAGTTGTCGCCCGTGAGTACGGCGAAGATAGGCTGGCCGGCGAGGAGTCCGGAGAGGAGGCGCATGGTGGTGCCCGAGTTGCCCGCGTCCAGCACGCCGGCCGGCTCTTTCAGTGCCTCGACGCCGTGGACGACGAGCGACATTCGGCGGCTTTCCGGTCCGCCCGCCAGGACTTCAATGCCCACGCCCAGCGCCGAGAGGCAGTTCAGCGTGCTCAGACAATCGGCGCCCGGTAGGAAGTTCTCCACGCGGGCCGCGCCTTCGGCCAGGGCGTTCAGAATGGCCGCCCGATGTGATATGGACTTGTCGCCCGGCACGCGCAGCTGACCGGCCAGGCGGGCAGATGATCTGACCGTCGCGATCATCAGCGCTTCTTCTCCTTGTCCTCGCGTCCCCCGCCCCAGCGTCCCAGCAACATATGGCGCAGCTGGTCGCCCTTCTCCATCGGCACTTCGGCCGGTGCCGGGCTCCGCGGGTTGCCGCGCGTCAGTACCCACTCGTCGCGGATGGACTTAGCCTCCCCGAAGGCCTCTGCCAGGCCCGCGGGATCGGTCTTGGCGAGCAGTTCGCGCAGGTGATGGACTTCGCCGAGATAGTTGTCCAGCCAGCGAAGGATGAACTCGCGGTTAGTCAGGCAGATATCGCGATACATCTCGGTGTTGCCGCTGGCCATGCGGGTCGTATCCCGGAAGCCCCCGGCGGCCACCTTGGCGATGTCCCGCCAGCCAATGGACGTGCCGGCCGTTCGCACGAGGGCGGTGGCGGCCAGGAATGGGAGGTGGCTAACGGCGGCGACGTAGGAGTCGTGCTCGACCGCGTCGATGAACATCGTCTCCGCGCCGACGGAGTGTGCCATCCCCACGACCAGCGACACGGCGTCGTCGGAGGCGGTGGGCGACGGGACGATACAATAGGTGCAGTCCTGAAACAGGATAGCCTCTGCTTCCTCGACCCCGCTCAGTTCCTTGCCTGCCATCGGATGGCCGCCGACGAAGTTGACGCTGCCCGGCAGTATGCGCGCGGCCAGGTCCATGACGTGGGCCTTTGTGCTCACCGTGTCGGTTACCGTGCAGCCGGGGCTAAGGTAGGGAGCGATGTCGTTGAACACGGACTCGACCGCACCCGCCGGGGTGGCCACGACGACGAGGGAGGCGCCCTCGACGGCCTTCGGGAGGTTCCACTCGGCCTTGTCGATCGCGCCACGGCGCTTGGCCTTGGGACCGGCCTCGGGGTTCTTGTCGTGGCCCACGACCTCGTAGCCCTTGTTGACCTGCCTCAGGGCCATGCCGAGCGAGCCGCCGATGAGCCCGAGGCCAATGATAGTGATCTTTGCCATTGCGGTTATCCCTCCTACTGCGTGTGGTTCCGCGTTCTCATTCCAACCCGTCGGCGTGCCGCAGAGCGCGAAGGGCGTCGTCATCGCTCGGCGATGGTGGGCAGTGGTGATTGGCGATCAGCGTGACGGCCGCCTCTGGAGCGCCGGCATCTGCCGCCAACTGGGCACCGATGAGAGCGTGCCTGTCGTGTACCTGGAACGCAGCCCTCCAGCCCGAATCACCCTCTCCCCGGGCAAGAGCTCTGAGAACGCCGGGGGCGAACCTCTCCAGCAGCACGATCAGCACCCTGTGCCCGAGCGTGAGTCGCGCTAGCGACTTGCCGACGTCGTGGAGAAGCGCCGCTCGCAGCAGGACGGGGTCGCGTTCGCCCTGCGCCCGCAAGCGCTGCCAGACGGCCACGCTATGGCGCTGGTAAGCGGGGGGCAGACGCAGGAATAGGGCGTGCTCGGCAGGGGTGAGATGATCGGCCACCAATGCCCGCTCCGCCGACGTTACCCTCGGCCGCAACGCGGCGAAGAACTGTCGCGTCCTGTAGACCGCGCCCAAGCCTATGACACCCCCGACTACAGTAGCGTGCCGAAGACCAGCCCTTGGACCACCATTCTCAGTGGGCTAAGCAGCGCCGAGAGGATGCCCAGGTGCAGCGTCCAGTCACCGAAAAGGATCAACAGCAGCACTGCCGGCCCATACTCTTCCAATCGCGCGAAGCCGCGCGCCGCGGCCATCGGTAATAGACCCAACGCCACCTTGAATCCGTCTAGCGGTGGGAGTGGCAGCAAGTTGAATACGGCCAGACCCATGCTGATGGCGACGGTATACAGTACTACCTGGCCCAATGGGTCGTAGCCATAGCTGATCCACCCGAGACGGGCTGGCAGCACGAGCAGGAAGGCAGTCAGTATGTTGGAAACGGGTCCTGCCGCGGAGACGACCGCCATGCCGGTCTTGCCCCCCATTCGTAGCCGGTAGGGGTTGACCGGCACCGGTTTGCCCCAGCCGATGCCGAATCCGGCGATCGCCGTGAACACGATCATTATCGTCCCCATCGGGTCGAGGTGACGCAAAGGGTTGGGCGATACTCTCCCCAGCAGCTTCGCCGTGGGGTCGCCCAGCCAATTGGCGACGAAGGCGTGGCTGAACTCGTGTATGGTGATGGCGATCAGTATTGCCGGGATGATGTAAATAAGGGCATCTAGATTACCAAACAAAGTCCGCTCTCCGCAGATGCATTTCTGCTTTCTATTGCGCGCACAAGAGAACCGCCGAGGTTGGCCCGTCGGGCGGCCCGCCCGCGCATCTGATCATAACATAGCCGCCCGACGGCGTCGAGCGGTCAACCCAATGGATCTTCGTGCCTTGCAATGTGGCGGAAGGCGTAGTCCGGGTTCCCGAGGCCCAATTCTCCCGTTGGGGACGCGGAGCCGTCGCTTGGCCTGCGTTGCTAGGGCCATTTGCCTGGTGTATAATCGATCTCAATTTCCATTGCGTGATTATCCAGGAGGTGTGCCGATGCGGGTCGGCATCATTAACGTGACCGGCTACGCGGGGGTAGAGCTGGCACGTCTGCTTTCGCGCCACCCCGCGGCCGAGCTGATCCAGATAACGGGGCGCAGCGCCGCCGGGCAGCACCTTGCGCAGGTATTCCCCCACGCCGTGGCGGTCGATATGCCGATCGTCGCCGAGCTGACGGAAAAGGTCGACGTTGCCTTCTCGGCCCTGCCGCACAAGGCTTCGGCCGAGGTGTTGCTGCCGCTCCTCGAAGCCGGCACGAAAGTCATTGACATAAGCGCGGATTTCCGCTTGAAGGACCCCGCCGTGTACCAGGAATGGTACAAGCAAGAGCACCCGGCGCCGCGGTTGCTGGCGGAGGCGGTATACGGTCTGCCCGAACTGTACCGCGACAAGGTGAAGGAGGCCAGGCTGATCGCGAACCCGGGCTGCTACCCGACGAGCGCGATTTTGGCCCTGGCACCGGCCATGCATCTGATCGGCCCCGACGTGATAGTCGACTCGAAGTCGGGAATCTCCGGCGCGGGGCGCTCGCTGGGCCTGACCTATCATTTCGCCGAGGCGAACGATAACGTGCAGGCCTACGCCCTGGGCGGCCATCGCCATATGCCGGAGATACTCCAGGAACTGACCTTCGCCCGCGAGCGGGCGGTGCTCGACGCGGGCCAGCTGCCGCCGCTGCGCCTGACGTTTGTACCTCACCTGATCCCGATGACGCGCGGCATCCTGACCACGGCCTACGCGCCGCTGGCCCGGCGCGTCTCCCCGGAAGAGGTGCGGGCGCTCTACCAAGAGTTCTACGCCGATGAACCCTTCGTGCGCGTGAGCGAACTGCCGCCGCAGACCAAGCAGACTTGGGGCAGCAACATGGCCTTCGTCTATCCGACGGTTGATTCGCGCACCGACCGCCTCGTCGTGGTTTCCTGCATCGACAACCTGGTGAAAGGCGCGGCCGGCCAGGCGGTGCAGAACATGAATCTGATGTTCGGCCTGCGGGAGACCGAGGGTCTCCTCGGGCTACCGGTTTATCCTTAGCACCCATCCGTGATCGTGGCATACTGTAGGGCAGGGGGCCGGCTTGCGGAAGACTGCGAGGGAATACGAACCCTCACCCCTACCCTCTCCCTTCTAGGGAGAGGGAGATAGGCCGACTGATGATCTTCCATGCCCTAGCAAGGGCATGGACACTCTGGAGGCGAGTGATTTGCCATATCGGGAAATATCCGGGGGAGTGACCGCGCCGCGCGGTTTTCTGGCGGGGTCTACTTATTGCGGCATCAAGTCGGGCGGACGGGACCTGACCGTCCTGGCGGCGGAGTCCGCGTGCGTCGCGGCGGCCGTTTTCACCAAGAACAAGGTCCAGGCGGCGCCCATCGCCGTCAACCGGCGGCACCTGGCGGCCACGGGGGGGCACGCGCGAGCGGTTGTCGTCAATAGCGGCAACGCCAACGCCTGCACCGGGCGACAGGGCGAGGTGGACGCCGAGGAGATGGCGCGCCTGGCCGCCGAGAAGATTGGCTGCCGTCCAGAGGAGGTGCTGGTTGCTTCGACCGGCGTCATCGGCGTCGCTATGCCCATGGAGAAGGTGCGGGCCGGGCTGCAACAGGTCAGCCTCTCCAAGGAGGCCGGACACGACGCCGCCCTTGGCATAATGACGACCGACACGCGAGCCAAGGAGATATCCCTGCTGGTCGAGGCAGGCGGCGTCGAGCTCAGGTTCGGCGGCATCGCCAAGGGCTCGGGCATGATTCACCCGAACATGGGCACCATGCTGGCCTTCGTCACCACCGACGCGGCGGTCGAGCCCGCCTTTCTGGCAGCGGCCCTGCAGAGGAGCGTCGACCGATCGTTCAACATGATCTCAGTGGACGGCGACACGAGCACGAACGATACGCTGATCGTGCTCGCGAACGGTCGGGCGGGCAACAGCCCGATTGCCGAAACAGCGCCCCTCGCCGCTGCCTTCCAGGAGGCCCTCGACCGGGTGACGATGCACCTGGCGCGGGAGGTCGCTCGTGATGGCGAAGGGGCGAGCAAGCTCATAGAGGTAAGGGTGAGAGGGGCGCGGAACGCCGAGGACGCCAGGCTGGCGGCGCGAGCAGTGGCCGCCTCCAGCCTGGTGAAGGCGGCAGTCTACGGCGCCGACCCGAACTGGGGGCGCATTCTCTGCGCGGCGGGGTACAGCGGCGCCGATGTTGATGGCGCCGTGGCCGACGTGTCCGTGGGAGAAGTGCAGCTGATGCAGCGCGGCGACATCCTCAAGTTCGACCACGAGGCCGCGTCTAGGGCGCTACGGCACCCCGAGGTGCATATCGACGTCAACCTGAATCTCGGCGAGGGGGAAGCCCTCGCCTGGGGCTGCGATCTCACCGAACAGTACGTGAAGATCAACGCCGAGTACACGACTTAAGGGATTGTAGATGGGGGAACAGGACGATTCGCTGGTGGCGGCCCTCTACGAGGCGCTGCCGTACATAAAGACGTTCGCGGGCAAACCGGTTGTCATAAAGTTGGGTGGCAGCGCCTTTGACGGCCGCGACACCACGCTGCAGGACATCCTCACCTTGAAGAGCCTGGGCGTCAAGCCGGTGCTGGTCCACGGCGGCGGCAAGGACATTAGCAGTCTGTTGAAGAGGCTGGGCATCGAGCCGACCTTCGTGGGCGGCCTGCGCGTTACCGACGAGCAGACGCTCGACGCCGTGGTCATGGTGCTGGCCGGAAAGGTCAATAAGGAGCTGGTGGGCGCCTTGCAGGCCCTGGGGGCGCCAGCCATTGGCCTCAGCGGACCCGACGGTGGTCTGCTCGAAGGCAGGGTCAAGGACCCGGCCCTCGGCCTGGTCGGCGAGGTGACGCGGGTGAATCTGGGCGTTCTACGGCTAGTCATGGATGCGGGCTACGTCCCCGTTGTCGCCCCCTTGGCCTTGGCCAAGGACGGGCGCTGCCTCAACGTGAACGGCGACACGGCCGCGGGCGAGATTGCGGCGACCGTGGGGGCGGCGAAGATAATCTTCCTCACCGACGTGCAGGGAATTCGCAACGCCGATGGCGCCACCATCACCCAGCTGACCCGCCAGGGGGTGCACGAGCTGATCGAGACCGGCGTCGTCTCGGGGGGGATGATCCCCAAGGTTCTGGCCTGCGTTCGCGCCCTCGAGGGTGCCGAGCGGGCCCACATCATCGACGGGCGCGTGCCCCATGCCCTGATCAGGGAACTCTATACCGACCGTGGCGTCGGCACGATGATAACGGGATAGAAAGTGTTAGGAGGCCCATCGTGAGCAACTGGATCGAACAAGAACAGAAGTACTACATGGGTGTGTCCAAGCGGTTGCCAATAGTATTGGTGCGCGGCGAGGGCGTGCGCGTCTGGGACGAGAACGGCGAGTCTTACCTGGACCTGGTGGCCGGCATCGCGGCTAGCCTCCTGGGCCACGCCCATCCGGCCGTGGTAAACGCCATCTGCCGGCAGGCGGGCGAGTTGATCCACGTCAGCAACCTGTACTACACGATTCCCCAACTGGAACTGGCGAAGCTGCTGGTGGACAACTCCGCGGGGAACCAGGTGTTCTTTGCCAATAGCGGCGCGGAGGCCAACGAGGGAGCGATCAAGCTGGCCCGCAAGTACGGCAAGCTGAAGCGTGACGGCGCCTACGAGATCATCAGCGCGATGGACTCTTTCCATGGCCGCACGCTCGCCACGGTGGCGGCTACGGGCCAGCCCAAGTTCCAGAAGCCCTTCGAGCCCATGCCGGCCGGGTTCAAGATAGTCCCCTACAACGATATCGGCGCGCTCAAGGCGGCGACGACCAAGCTCACGGCGGGCGTCCTTCTGGAGGTCGTGCAGGGGGAGAGCGGCGTGCACCCGGCCAGCAGCGAGTACCTGCGGGCTGTGCGCCAGTGGTGCGATGAGCAGAACCTGCTGCTGATCTTCGACGAGGTGCAGACGGGGATGGGCCGCACCGGCAAATTCTTGGCCTACGAGCACTATGGCATCGAGCCGGACATCATCACGATGGCCAAGGGCTTGGCGGGTGGCGTGCCTATCGGCGCCTTTTTGGCAAAGCAATCGGCCAGCGTCTTCGAACTAAGCGACCACGGCTCCACCTTCGGCGGCAACCCCCTGGCCTGCGCGGCCGGCGTGGCGACGATGCGAACCCTGTTCGAGGAGGGCCTCATCGCACGGGCGGCCACCGTGGGGACCTACCTCCTCGGCAGGTTAGAAGAAATGGCCGGCAAGTTCCCCTCCGTCGCCGAAGTGCGGGGGCTGGGCCTGATGGCCGCCTTCGATCTCAAAGAGGAGCAAGCGGCCCAGGTGGTCAACGGCGCCCTGCAGCACGGCGTCATCTTGAACAACACGGGACCCCGAACGGTGCGGATGGTGCCGCCGCTCATACTGGGCGAGCCGGACGTCGACGAAGCCATTGCGGCGATTTCGGAGACGCTCGCCGAGCTAGCATAGCCCCGGCAGCCTAGCCCGCTGGCAGGAGATAACGCCCGGGGTGAAAGGATCGAATGATCTCGGTCCTATCACCTCGGGCGTCTTGCTTTCTACAGTCATGGCCTAAGAAACACGGCGATTCGGGCCTCTCGGGGAAGACCCGGGGATGGTTCGCCGACAGAGTGACAGTCTAGTGAAGGCGGACTCCTCAGA
>JAJZQK010000061.1 GCA_021847625.1 Chloroflexota bacterium | reverse complement strand
AGGAGGACGGCGGCGACGGCCGGCCCGGCAAAGCGGCGCTGTCGCCATCCCGCCACGGCCCCTACCAGCATCTGCCCGGCGACGCCCGCGAGGACGGCCAGGCTGAGGCCCGTGAAGCCAAGGAGGCGCCAGGGAAACTGGATGAACCAGGCCAGCGGTAGCGCCTGCCAGAGCGGGGCCGAGCCCTCGGTCATGGCGAACACCAGGCCCACGGTAGCGCAGGCGAAGAAACAGGCGTGCAGCCGAAGCCCGGGCCGGGCTGGGCGCACCCACATGCCGACGAGGGCGATGGCGGCCAAGACGACGAGGGTGAGGCCCAGCTGGCGGGGCACCAGCTCCGGGTTCGCCAGGCGCAGGTCGTTCGGCTGCTGGATTGCCAGCAGCTCGCCGAGGGGGGCGAAGTGGTTGTAGAGGCTGAAGAAGGGCGTGTCGACGGCGCGGTCGATTTGCACGAGCCCTTTCTCGCCCAGCGCCGGCAGCCAGTAGCAGGCGCCGAGGGCCAGTCCCAAGGCGGCCGCCCCGCCCGCGAACAGGAGCGGTCGCCAGGCCCGCCACAAGGTGGTCAGCCTGCTAACCTCCCTCTCCCTCTTGCCGAAAGCCTCCCTTTCCCTTCTAGGAAGAGGGTAGGGGTGAGGGTTCGTCTCTTCGCCGGCCGGACCGGACGGGCGGCAGGGGACAAGCCCCTGCCCTACGGGCGGCAACGGCGCCTTTCCCCGGAAAGGTTGGGCAGGCGGCGCGGCGTCGGTAGATGTGCCCAGCGGCAACGGCGCCTCTCCTCGCACGCGTAGGGCAGGCCCTTGTGGCCTGCCGCCCTGGCCGGCGTCGAGCCGGCCCCTCACCCTATCCCTCTTCCAGAAGGGACGAGGGCACCCTAGGTTTCCCGCGCGTATCTGCTGCCAGAGAGCCAGCACTAGGATGTAAAGGGCGAGCAGGCCGCTGAAGAAGAAGGCCGTGAGGTTGTGGGTTAGAATAAGCCCCGCGTAGAGCACCCCGGCGACGACAAGCCGCGAGAGGCTAGGTTTGGCCAGCAGGCGGCGAAAGGCCCAAAGCAACGGCGGCAGGAAGGCCAGCGCCAGGAACTCGGCGGCGTCGGCGCGGATGTAGGCCTCGGTGAAGTGGTATGGCACGTACACGTAGGCGGCGGCCGTGACGAGAGCCCCCGCCCTGCCGACGAGGTCGCGCGCGTAGACGTACATGCCCACGCCGAAGGCGAGGAAGCCGAGGGCGAAGAGCGCCTTGAGGGCCGCCCCGAAGCCCAACCCTAGCCAGTGCAGGCCGACGAGCAGATAGTACGTCAGCGGCGCGTAGAAGTTGAACAATGGATAGCCGAGGCCCTGGTTGAAGTCGGGGGCCCAGCGGGGGTAGAGCACCCCCTGGCGCAGCAGCAGGTCAAGCTCGACGGCCCGGAAGATGTGCTGCGGCCCGTCGTGCGACGTGGCCAGGCCGGGGGCCAGGAGCGGCGTTATGGCGATGGCCGGCAGCGCCAGCAGGGCGAGCACCGTCGGCAGTGTTGTTCGTAACCTGGGACCCAGTAAAGACAAAGACCTTGACCCAGCCAGGACGTTAAGATGTATGTGGCGGCTGTTCTGGCGGCCCCAGTTCAGGTGATATGCCGAGCCACCTTACGGATAGCATTACCTTCGGCAAGACCGCCAGGCGGCGGGGGACAAGCCACTACCCTACAGACTGTATGACTGCCACTGACTCTAACCCTCGCGCACTTGAGCCGAAGGAACGCGTCCCCTTGGTCGCAGACTTGGTGGCAGACCCGCAGGAACAGACGCCGGTAAACCAGATTCTAACACGGACGCCCTGCGTTGGCCAGGATACAGTGCTCCCGTGCCCCCGAGGGTTCCACCACATTCCCACTCACACGGACGGACGGGGAGCCCTCCCGCGGGAGGGTCTTCACCGCGAAGAGCGCGGAGAATGTTAAGGAATCCGGACCGGACCGCGGGGGACAAGCCCCCGCGCGATAGACTGCTTGGCGCCCGCCGCGGTAAGCCCCGCCACTCATTACTCATCACTTCCGTTGTAGGTTGGACGAGCGCCGGGCCGAGCCTGTATACTAAGGTCGTGGGTACCAGGCGATAGGCGTATCGTCGATCCAGCGGCGTACCGGTCCACCGACCGGCATGGCTAGCCACTCGGCAGGAGAATCTTGCGCTCGCAAGGCAGCGTAAGCGTTATTAGGAGGAGTAACTTGGAACAGCGACGTTTGGGGAACAGCAGCCTCGTCAGCTCCGTCGTCGGCTTCGGCACCTGGGAGATGGGCGGCACCCAGTACGGGCCGATCGACCCCCAAGAGGCGGTCGCCGCCGTGCACTACGCCCTCGACAACGGCGTCACCCTCTTCGACACCGCCCTGGGCTATGGTCCCCACCGCTCGGAGGAGCTGCTCGGCCAGGCCCTCGGCCCGCGCCGCAAGGACATCATCCTCGTAACCAAGGTCGGCCTGGTCTGGCGGGAGGGTAGCCTACTCGCCCTCGAGGCCGGGCGCGACCACATCCTCACCGAGACCGACGGCTGCCTCAGCCGCCTCGGCACCGATTATGTCGACTTGCTCATCATCCACTGGCCCGACCATCACACCCCCGCGGCGGAGACCATCGGCACCCTCGAGGACCTGAAGAAGGCCGGCAAGATCCGCGAGTACGCCGTCTCCAACTACACCGTGGAGATGATGGAGGAGTGCGAGAAGTACGGCCACCTGGCGGCCAACCAGGTCGGCTACAACCTCTTCGACCGGCGCATGGAGAAGGAAGTCCTGCCCTACTGCGTCCAGCGCGAGATCGGTTTCATGGCCTACGGCAGTCTGGGCTTCGGCCTGCTGACGGGTGAATTCAAGCCGGATACGCGGCTCGAGCCGTGGGACTGGCGTTCGCGGGGCAACGCCTTCGAGCTGCCGCTGTTCCAGCCGGAGAGCTACCAGAAGGAGCTGAAGGTCGTCGACCGGCTGAAGGACCTCGCCCGGCGCTACGATAAGACCGTGGCCCAGCTGGCCCTGGCCTGGGTGCTGTCGAACCCGGCCGTCTCCGTGGCCCTGACCGGCATCCGCCGGCCCTCCGAGATCGCCGAGAACGTGGCCGAGGCCGATTGGCGGCTGGGCGACGACATCAAGGCCGAGATCGACCAGATCTTCACCGAGGAGAACGTGCCGACCTATCGCGACGCCCCGCAGGCGGTCTACCCGCCGGCCCTCAAGCGCTAGCGGCTCCCTCCTCCCGCGAACCGGCAGACTACTCCGCTCGCCCCCTTCCCGTACTCGGGAAGGGGGCACACTATTTGCCAGCGTAGTATGCAGGTTCGACGTACTACCGGCGGGAACCGGATTCACCGCGGAGAGCGCGGAGGACGTTGAGAATAGAAGGGTTCCTTCGCTGCCCTCCGTGGCGTGCACGGCGGCGAGGGCGCGGAAGGCTGCGGCCCGGACCGCGGGGGACAAGCCCCCGCGCTACAGGCTGCTCTGCGCCCGCTGCGGTTGACCAGACTCCCACCGCGTTACCACTTCGATTCGTTATTGACAGGACTTACGTGGTAGACGGGTCTTCACCGCGGAGACCGCGAAGGAGACGGAAGAAACCGGGCATTCCCCCTTTCCTCTGCGTCCTCTGCGGTGCCGATTCTCACTATATCGTGACATACTGAGTCTCACGAAGTCGTGCCACCCTCCACTCGGACGGGGAGAAGGGCAGGAGTAGTTGGAACTGATCGAACTGAGCGAGGGGGGCCGCCTCCCCCATCAGGGTCGCCGCGGACACGCCCCTGAGGGCGATCCGCTTCTCCCGCCGCTCATCCAGGGAGCGGCAGACCAGGCGGCGCTCGGTGGGGTCGAAGGTGACGTCCACCTCCTGTTTGGCCCAGGCCACGCCGACGGTCTGGTTGACGGTGCCGAGGCCGAAGGTGCCCTTCCCGTTCACATGGCGGAACCAGCGCCCCTGGCCGAGGTAGTCGTAGACCCGGGAGAGGTCCAGCAACTCGGCCTCCCATTCCGGCCGGTAGGGACGGCGCGGGCTCTGCGCCTCGGGGTGGGCGACCAGGGGCGGGAGGTCGCCCAGCGTGGAGCAGGGCAGGCGCCGGTTCAGGAAGTCCCTGCGCAGGTCCAGGGCCCTATGCAGCGCATCCCAATCGGGGAAACGCTGGCCGGCCAGCACCTGCTGCTGCCAGGTCTGGTGGCTGCGCTCGGTGGCGGCCTGGTCGGTGGGGCGGCCGGGGCGCCCGAAGCTCAGACCGACCCCGAGGGCCCGCAGCCACAGGTGCAGGCGGGTGGGGAAGGGCGACTTGGTGGTGTTGTCGTAGAAGACGCTCTCGCGGTCCACGGCCAGCCGGTCGGGCAGCCCCCAGTCGGCGAAGGCCAGGCGCAGGGCCAGCTGGTAGTCCTCGGTGGTCGGGTGGCGGGTCGCCCGCTCCCGGCCCAGCAGGCAGGGGTAGCTCAGGAGCTTCACCTTGCTGAAGAGGTCGTTCAGGTCGATCAGGGCGACCACGCCCACCCCCGGCACCGACTCGGGACCCCGGGCGTCCATCCCCCACTCCTCGTGGGCGGCTCTCGCCCCCCGCTCGGCTTGGGGGAGCTCGCGATGCCGCTGGTAGCGCCGGATGAGCCCCTCCGCCTTCAGCCAACGGGCGATGCTGGAAAGGGCGGGCAGGGCCATCCGCTGGAAGTCCGGGCAGCCCTCCAGCTCCGCCCGCAGCGTCTTCGGCCCCCAGCCCGAGTGGGCTCGTCGCCAGGCCGCCAAGGCCCCCGTCATCGCCCGCGGGTAGGTCCCCAGGGGCCCGCTCTTGGGACGCCCCAGGGTGGAGGACAATCCCCGGACGCCCTGCTGCTGGCCCCGGCGGCGCCACTTGCGCACCGTCCGCGGCCTGAAGCCGACCAGGGCAGCGATCTGACGATCTGTATGGCCTGCCTGTGCCAGCTGGAAGATCATAACCCTATCCTGGAATGCCGTTCGCGCCATAGCCATTCCCCCTTGAAGAACCCTCGTAGAGGAATGGCTGCAGGTGTCAGGCCCCGCGACCAGGGGGCGGCACGACTTTGTGAGACTATCACGACACGACTTAACGAGAATCGGCAGCGGTTAATCCGCCTCCAACTACGTTCCAAGGAGATTGCATGCGCAGACCCGCCCACGCCAATACGATGGCGCTGGTGGCCGCGCTCTTGCTGGAGAGCGTCGCCCTTATATTCCTTGCTTCCGGTGCGTTGATAAATGAGCCTGTTTCGCCTGGGGTTATGGTCGGTTGGCAAACCCGAGCGGCGACCGTGACGGGCGAACAACGGCAGGCGACTGCCTCGGCCGGGGTGGCGGTGGCAACTTCGCCCTCCCGGGTGACCTCGACGACAGTCGCCGCCCGGGACCTCCAGGCGGAGTTGGCCGACTACCTTGGCGATCAGGAGGGCCTCTACGGGCTGGCCCTGCACAACCTGACCACCGGCCAGACGGTGCTCGTCAACGCGGAGCGGGTCTTCCCCTCCGCGAGCATCTACAAGCTGCTGGTGATGTACGAGATATACAGCCGTCTGGAAAGCGGCGCCCTGAGCCCCGACGATACGCTTACCATCACCCCGGCGGACGCCGTCGAGGATGAGCCGGATGAGGGGCTGTGCGTGGGGGAGACCGTCACGGTGTCCGAGGCCCTGGAGGCGATGATCACGGTGAGCAGCAACTACGCTGCCTACGCCCTGGTGCGCCTCGCGGGCGGCTGGGGGCTGACGGAGGAGGCGGCGGAAGAGCTTGGCATGGAGCGGACAGGCATGGGCGAGGAGTACTTCCAAACGACGCCGGCCGACATGCTGACCTTCCTGGACGCCCTGGCCAACGGACAGCTGGTGAGCCCGCGGGCCAGCGAGCAGATGGTGGCCCTGCTCCGTCGGCAGACGGAGAACGACCGCCTGCCGACGCTGCTGCCGGCCGAGGCGATCGTGGCCCACAAGACGGGCGAGCTGCCGGGAGCCAGGCACGACGTGGGCATTGTCGACGCCCCGGGCGTCCGCTACGTGATCTGCATGTTCAGCGTAGGGGTGGACGAGGGCGAGGCGACGGACGTCATCGCCAAGTTATCGCGGCTCGTCTACGACCGCTACACCCGCTGAGCAGCTCGGGGGACGGACGGACGGCTCACTTAGCGAGCGCCGCTTGCCAGCCCGCCCACTCGAAATGCATGGGGTCGGGATGGTCGGCCCAGTCCCCACCCCATTCGAAGCCCTCGTCCTTGAACGCCTGCACGAACTCCGGTGGCATGTCGGTGATCAGGTCGTTGAGGCAGTGGCAAATCTCGGTGACGCCGCAGGCTGGGTTCGCTCTTTGCCTTGGCAGGACCTGGTATGACGGCGGTGCCGCTTGCGGCGCAGCCAGTGCTCCCGATGGCCAGCAGCGCAAGCGCCACCAGCAGCAGGCGAAAGATGGTCTGGATGCTGGGTGCCGTCCAGCCGGCTCTAATTCGTATGGCCTTTACCTGGAGGAGGGTATTGATACCAGTTGGCTTAGGCTAAGAAGCTATCTCAAAATGACAGTCGCCAAAGTCGTCGGTACCACAACGAGGCACAGGCCAGTTTCAACAGGGCGAGGTAGTTGCATGCCTTCTTGTCCCAGCGGATCAGGATCGCTCGGCACTTGCTCAGCCAGGCCAGGGTGCGCTCTACCACCCAGCGCCGTGCTGGATACCGCTTCGCGCCCTCGGGAATGGCCTCCTCACCAATGTGGCGGATGTGCGGAACGTATCCATGGTCCGCAACGGCCTGGTGACCGGTCGGATTGTCGTAGCCTTTGTCCAGGCACAGGTTCTGGGGCTCCTCCTCGGTGGGCTGCGGACGCTCAACTACAATCGCATCGAACGTGGCAGCCAGCAGCTTCGTGTCGTGGACATTGGCCCCAGCTACCACCACCGCCAGCGGTCCACCATCGGCTTCGACCAGAAGACTCTTCTTCACGCCGTTCTTCGCTCGGTCCGTCGGGTTCGGGCCAACCAGGTCCCCCCCAAACGGGCCTTGCCCATCATCCCATCGGCCGCCTGCCATTCCCAGTTAACGCCGTCCAGCTCTGCGCATTGGCTCTGCAGCGTCGCCCATCGTTTCAATCATCGTGCGCCTCCTATCACGGAAGGCGCAATCTCTATGCCAGATCTGGGATAGTCTCTAACTTACCAAGGAGGAGAAGTGTGAAACAAGTCGAACTACAGCGCTGCGCCCGCACCGTCATCGCCTGTTGCGTGTGCCTACAGCCTGGCGAGCGCGTGCTCGTCGTCACCGACACCATGCGCGACCAGTCCGTCGCCCAGACCTTGGTGGGGGAGGCGCTCGCCTGGGGCAACGAGGCCGTCTTGGCCGTTATCCCTACTCGCCGCCTCAGCCCTCAAGAGCCGCCCGCCTCCGTGCTGGCGGCAATGCAGAAAGCCGATGTCGTCTTCCTATACACCACTGATGCACGAGTGTGGTGGTGCCTCCGGCTGGCCCACCGCTCTACGCCGGTGCGCATGGTCTTCGAGGGCGGTCGTCTGGCCAAGATCAAGGGTGGCGCCGAGGCTGCGCGACTGGAGCATCTGCTCGCCTCGCTGGACGATCCGAACGCCTACGCTTTCGCCGCCTGGGGCATCGGCTGCAATCCAGGAGCGCCGTTAGAGGGCCAGGGCTGTATTTGATACCCCGGCCGGGTATTGACAGGCGGCGAATGGGCAAAGTACGATGTCATCATCGATGATGATACTGTTAGTTCCTTTTGTCCTGGCGTCTGAGTCCAAAGACCCACTATTGGCGGCGTTCTTGGGTTCGCCTGCAGAAACCGGCAGTCCGGCGATCTGGTGATGCGCTCTTGTTGTGGGAACGGAGTAGGCGCTTAGATTGCGCCACGGAGGCACTGTGCATGGCTGTGGAAACAACCCGTTCTGGATCTCGGGATTCAGAAGATGAACTTCAGACGCTCGTAGTCTTGCGCGCTTTGGCGGCAAGTGACTCAGTGAACGGTTGCTGGGGAATCAGGAACGCTCTGCGATCGGAAGGCTTCTCTGTGAGCGAGGCTACTGCGGGGAGGCTACTCAGAGAGCTGGATGCGCGGGGCCTCACCGCGCCTGTCGGCCCCAAGAGATCGCGAATACTGACCGACTATGGTCAAGCCAGAATGGTTCAACTTGAGGAGGCCAAGCGGCAGGGCCAACTCGAATCCGATCTTATCAAAGCGATGCGCGCTAACTCTCTCGAGCGACTTCTGGATGTCCTGCGAGTGCGGAGAGCGATCGAGACGGAAGCCGCTCGGCTTGCCGCTCTAAACGCTGGTGATGCCGAGAGAGAGGCGCTCGAGAGTGCTCTGCGTAACCACTCCGAGTCGGCAGGACTTCACGAGAGCCTCCGGGAGACGCACAACGCGATCCACCTCGCGGTGGCGGCCGCAGCCAAGAGTACCGTGACGTTAGCCGTCCTCAATCTGATCTTCGAGGACAGTAGGGTGTACGAGCTGCAGAGTCAAGTACTGAGGCACGCTGCCCACATCGCGCTCCCACAGGAACACTCTGGTATCGTGCGCGCCGTCAGCAGCGGACAACCGGTGAAAGCGGCGAAGGCGATGCGGGCGCATCTTGACCGGGTGATACGGATAGTTGAGGTCGTGATAGGCGCCAAGGGCTGGGAGTCAGCATGAAGTCGCATCTTGCCACCAGGAGAATCCAATAGTCCGATTTCAATTGTCGCCTAGTGACATAGCGGCCAACAAGGCCAACCGTAGAAGAGAGGGATGTAGACAGTATGACTAACGTGTTCCGTCAGGCTATCGACGAAGTCCTACCAAGTGAG
This sequence comes from Chloroflexota bacterium, assembly GCA_021847625.1. Next base: position 1,665 of record JAJZQK010000061.1, on the reverse strand, counting down.
CTGTGCCGCCACCTGGGTGATGGGCCAGGTTGGCAAGTGGAGCACGGCCAACAAGTACTTGAATGGGAGTCACTCGGCGCTCCAGAACGACGACGTGGCAGAGTTGTTTGGCATGCAGTTCACAACACGGGTCTGGACGCCGAGGTGACGGTAGAACAGGATTTTGAGCGGACAGCCGTGAGGCTTCAGGTCAACCTGACCAATCACAACTCGTCCCCTTCGATCCCACTCTCCGCAATCAAGCCATTGGTGCTATTGTGGCCGGAGCTGTCGCAGGAGGTCACCAGATTGAGAGGGGTGGGGGGAGGATCAATGGAGTACTACTACCCACCCAGCGCCTACCGCGTGAACGACGTCATGCTGCGTCGTACTTCCATCGCGCCTGACTCCTTCCGTGTGGAATCGGCTCCGGATGGCCGTTCCTCCGGCACCTGGTTGCCGTTCCTGCAGATGACATTGGGCGACCCGGTGAACGCTGGCCTGGTTGTGGCTCTCGAATGGTCGGGAAAATGGTATCAACAGCTTAGATGCGTTCGCACTACCCAGGTGACCATGGCCCCGGACTTCATTCTGGAAGCCGGGATACCTGTGGAGGGCATCATACTGGATCCGGGCGAGACCCTCGCGCTGCCAACCGTCCACATCATAGGCTTCAGGGGAGATCAGGACGACGGCTCGAATGCCTGCCGCCGGTACGTCAACGAAAGAATCTGCCCTCCGCTCGCGGACGATCGTCCACTTCCGCTCACCAACTACTGCCACTGGTTCTGGATCGGAACGGACTATGACGAGGCCCTGCTCCGCAAACAGGTCGACCGCGCCGCGGAACTGGGCGTTGAGGAATACTTGCTCGGCGGTGCCTGGAATGTGGGTACGGCCCGCGGTGGCGAGTACAAAAGTGGGGTTGGCAACTGGGATCGCGCCGACCCCCAGCGGTTCCCCAACGGTCTGGAGTCCTTCGCCGACTACGTCCGAGGCAAAGGATTGAGGTTTGGACTGTGGTTTGACATAGAGGATGCTAACCGGAACTCCGACCTTGCTCGTCAGCATCCGGATTGGTTAATTGATATAGGAAGCGAGAACCTCCACCTGAACTTGGGGATAAGGGAGGCCCAGGACTACGCGATCAATACCATTGGAGGTTGGCTCCGTCGCCTATCTGCCGATAGGGTACGCCTTGACTACAACCTTGGCCCTGCCCCCTACTGGAAGAAGCTCGACCCGACGGGGAAGATCCAGTTTCAACACGTCGCTGGACTGTACACACTGCTGGATGCCCTTAGGCATGACTTCCCTAACTGCACTATCGATGACTGCGCTAGTGGCGGCAGGCGAATTGACCTCGGCTACCTCCGCCGCGCACATCTGGTCTTCATCTCGGACTACACCGAGGGCAGGACGATCTGTCGATTCATGCAGTTAGGCGCGAATCGATTCCTCCCGGGCCATCTGCTCAACTGCACTGTCGCAACAACTCCGGGCGCGGGTGATGCCCCAATTAGCGACGCCGTCATCATCAGCCGAATGGCCGGAGCGCTATCGATCAACGGGGATATTGCTTCCTGGTCGCCAGAGTTGACGGTGCGGGTGGCCAACCTCGTGCGATCCTACAAGGAATTCCGGCACCTGCTGAAGCAGGACTTCTACCCGCTCACGCCCCAAGCA
>JAJZQK010000060.1 GCA_021847625.1 Chloroflexota bacterium | reverse complement strand
CTTCGAGAGCCCCTGGGGCGCCTTACCCGACCTGCTGGTCGTCGACGGCGGCAAGGGGCAGCTCTCGGCGGCGGTGGCCGTGCGCGAGGAACTGGGCCTGCAGCAGGTGCCCATCGTCGCCCTGGCCAAGGAGCGGGAGGTAATCTTCATCCCCGGCAGGCCCGAGCCCGTCCTGTTGCCCCGCGACTCGCAGGCGCTCTATTTGATGCAGCGCGTCCGCGACGAGGCTCACCGCTTCGCGCTGGCCTACCACAAGGGGTTGCGTCGCCAGAGCACGATGGGCTCGCTGCTGGACGAGATCCCCGGCATCGGCCCCAAGCGCAAGGTGGCGCTGCTGCGCCACTTCGGCAGCCTCACGGCCATCCGCGAGGCGACGCTGGAGGAGTTGGCCGAGACGCGGGGGATGACGCTCGCCGCCGCCCGCAAGATCAAGGCTCACCTGTAAGCCTATCCCAGGCCGCCTTCACCTGGCGCCAGGTGTCGTCCAGGCTGCCGCTGTTGTCGACGATCACGTCGGCGAAGGGCAGCTTCTCCTCCGGCGGTGGCTGGGCGTTGATGCGCTGAACGGCCTCCTCGCGCAGCATGTGCCGTTCCCTGACGAGCCGCTCGATCTGCTGCTCCCGTGTGCAGGTCACCACCCAGATCTGGTCATAGCGGCGATACATGCCGCTCTCGATGAGCTTGATAGCCTCCACCACCAGCACCGGGGCCCGCGAGCGGGCGATGCGCTCGTCCACCTCGCGTCGGACGGCGGGGTGGACGAGCCGTTCCAACTTGCCCAGGGCGCGAGGGTCGGCGAAGACGATCCTGGCCAAGGCCTGGCGGTCGACCCCGCCGTCGGCGCCGATCACCTCGTGGCCGAACTTCTGAGCCACCAGCTTCGGCAACGGCCCGCCCGGGCCCAGCAGCCCGTGCACCACGACGTCGGCGTCGACGAACTCCGCCCCCAGGCGGCGCAGCATCGCCGCCACGGCTGTCTTGCCGCAGCCGATGTTCCCGGTGAGGCCGATTACCTTCGTCATTGCTCCCGAACGACCTCGACGCTGACCTGGCGCGAGCGCGGCCCGTCGAACTCGCAGAAGAAGATGGCCTGCCAGCGGCCCAGGGCCAGCCGCCCTTCGCGCACGAAGACGGACTGTGAGGCGCCGAGCAGAGAGGCCTTGATGTGGGCGGCGGCGTTGCCCTCGCCGTGGCTGTAGGGCCCATCCCAGGGCACGAGCTGCTCCAGATGGGCCAGGATGTCCCGGGGCACGGCGGGATCGGCGTTTTCGTTGATCGTGATGGCGGCCGTGGTGTGGGGCACGTAGACGTAGCAGACGCCGTCGGCGACGCCGCTCTCGCGGACGGCATCCTCCACCTGGGCCGTGATGTCCAGCATCTCGGCCCGGGAATGCGTACGCACGGAGAGGTTCTTCATAAACGTCCGGTACCTCCGATGGTGGCAATTGCTTGCAGGGCATTATAGACCATATGGCGTGGGGGAGACGAGACGGTGGCGGGAAAGCGAAAACCGGGGGCGCCATCGCGCCCCCGGTCGAGTATCGCAAGCCTTCTGCCTAGTAGCCAGGCATCGGCGGGGCGGCCGCCGCGGGCTTCTCCTCGGGTATGTCGGTGATGAGGGCCTCGGTGGTGAGGATCATCCCCGCCACGCTGCCGGCGTTCTCCAGGGCGGAGCGCGTCACCTTGGCCGGGTCGATGATGCCCTTGGCCAACATGTCGACGTATTCCTCGCTGAGGACGTCGAAGCCGATGTTCTTGTTGCCCTTCTCCTGCTGCTGGCGGCGCACGCCTTCGGCGATTACCGAGCCTTCCAGCCCGGCGTTGGCGGCCAGCTGCCGCAGCGGCTCTTCAAGGGCCCGGCGGAGGATGGCCACACCGGTCGCCTCATCGCCCTCGGCCTGGACGCTGTCGAGCGCGCCCAGCACGTTCAAGAGAGCGACCCCGCCACCAGGGACGATGCCCTCTTCAATGGCGGCGCGAGTGGCGGACAGGGCGTCCTCGACCCGGTGCTTCTTCTCCTTGAGCTCGATCTCCGTGGCTGCCCCGACCTTGATCACCGCTACGCCACCAGCCAGTTTGGCCAGGCGCTCCTGCAGCTTCTCGCGGTCGTAGTCGGAGGTCGACTCGGCGATCTGGGCCTTGATCTGGCGCACGCGATCCTCGATCGCGGCGTTGCTGCCGTGGCCCTCGACGATCGTCGTCTCGTCCTTGTTGGCGGTCACGCGGCGGGCGCGGCCCAGGTCGTTAATGCTGGCCGAATCGAGGCGGCGGCCGATCTCCTCGGAGATGACCGTGCCACCGGTGAGCACGGCGATGTCCTCGAGCATGGCCTTGCGGCGGTCGCCAAAGCCCGGCGCCTTCACGGCCAGCACGTTCAGGATACCGCGCAGCTTGTTGACGACGAGCGTGGCCAGCGCTTCGCCGTCGACGTCCTCGGCGATGATCACCAGGTTCTTGGTTACCTGGAGCAGGTTCTCCAGAACGGGCACGATGTCGGCGATGGCGGAGATCTTCTTGTCGGTGATGAGGATGTAGGGATCCTCAAGCTCAGTGTCCATGCGCTCGGTGTTGGTGACGAAGTAGGGGGAGATGTAGCCGCGGTCGAACTGCATGCCCTCGACGTACTCGGTCTCGAACTGCAGGCCCTTGGACTCCTCGACGGTAATAACCCCGTCCTTGCCTACCTTGTCCATTACCTCGGCCAGCAGGCTTCCGATCTCAGAATCGGCGGCGGAGATGGCGGCCACGTGGGAGATGTCCTCTTTGCCCTGGACCGGCGTGGCCAGTTGCTTGATCTCGCCGACGAGCTTATGCACGCCCTTATCCAAGCCCTGCTTCAGCAGCATGGGGTTGGCACCGGCGGCGATGTTGCGCAGGCCCTCGGTAACGATGGCCTGGGCCAGCACGGTGGCGGTGGTGGTGCCGTCGCCGGCCACGTCGTTCGTCTTGGTCGCCGCTTCCTTCAGCAGCTGGGCACCCATGTTCTCGTAGGGATCCTTGAGCTCGATCTCCTTGGCGACGGTGACGCCGTCGTGGGAAATCGTGGGCGCGCCGAACTTCTTGTCCAGAGCGACGTTGCGGCCCTTCGGGCCTAGGGTAGTCTTCACGGCGCTCGCTACGGCATCCACCCCAACCTTGAGCGAGTGGCGAGCGTCCTCACGGAATCGCAATTGCTTGGGCATAGTGTTTCGTCGTTCCTCCTTCCTTGCTGTCGCGTCCTAGAGCCTTGATGGACCATTTGGGCCCAACGGCCTAGCTGAGGACGCCCATTACGTCTTTCTCGCTGAGAATCAACAGGTCCTCGCCGTCGATCTTGACCTCGGTGCCGGCGTACTTGGCGTAGAGGACGGTGTCGCCCTCCTTGACCTCCATAGGCACTCGCTTGCCTTCGTCGTTGACCCGGCCGGGCCCCACGGCGACGACCTTGCCCTCCATGGGCTTCTCCTTGGCCGTGTCGGGCAAGACGATGCCGCCCTTGGTCACCTCTTCGCGCGGCGTGGGCTTGATAACGATGCGATCGCCAAGTGGCTTGACCCCACTTACCATTGAGAGAGAACCTCCTATCTGTCTGACGTTGGCCGTTAGCACTCAACCTCGTAAAGTGCTTAGCACTCTCGGCCTGCGAGTGCTAATGTTAGCGTGCAGCTCGCCATTTGAGCAAACGCCTCAAGGGACGCTAGCAAGCAAATATCTGGCCTGGACTACTTCTGGCGTGCCGAAGCGACGCATTGCTCGCGATTACGCCCACATGGTTCCTGCGCGGCCCGAGAGTGCCTCGCCGCCAGCCCTGGGGAAGCCTCCGTCCCCGCGGCGGCGACGCCCCTGCCCCCGCAGGAACCGCGCCCACCTCGGCAGGGCGGCCTTCCGAATCGTCGGCCTGCAAGGGCCCACGTACTATCCAACCGAGCCTCCTTGCATTGGGGGCCGCGGTTGTGCTAATGTCTAGGAAGACATCTTGCAGCTCCGGGGAGCGCCGAGCTTGACATCAGAGATCTTGACCGAGATTGGGGTCATCGCCCTACTGATCCTGGTGAACGCCTTCTTCGCAGGTTCAGAGATCGCGGTCGTATCCGTGCCGAGGGCTCGTATCAGGCAGCTGGCCGAGGACGGCGTGCGCTCGGCGCAGATCATAATGCGCCTGATGGAGAACGCGAGCCGCTTCCTGGCAACCATTCAGGTGGGCGTTACGCTGGCGGGTTTCTTTGCCTCAGCCGTGGCGGCCATCTCCTTGGCCACGCTCCTGGGGAATTACCTGCGGACCGTTCCCTTCGCGCCCATCGCCAGCGCCGCCGACCCGATCGCCGTCATCGTCGTCACCTTCCTGGTCTCGTACTTCACGCTCGTCTTCGGCGAGCTTGCCCCCAAGACCATCGCCATCCGCTATGCGGAAGCCATCTCCCTGCGCATCGCCAGGCCGATCGATATCCTGGCGACGATAACGATGCCGATCGTCGGCTTGCTCACCATATCGACCAACCTCGTGCTGCGGCTGTTCGGCGTCCGCGAGCGGGCGCGCATGCCCGCCGTCAGCGAGGACGAGATAATCTCCATGGTCGACGCGGGCGAGCATGACGGGATCATCCAGCCCTTCGAGCGCAACATGATCCACGGCATCTTCGACTTCGGCGACCTCGTCGTCCGCGAGGTGATGGTCCCCCGCATCGACATGCTGGCCCTGGAGAAAGACACGCCGGTCGAGGAGGCAGTGGGATCGTTCATGCGGGCGGGCTTCTCGCGCCTGCCGATCTACGAGGGTTCAATCGACAACGTCGTCGGCATCCTCGACGCGAGGGACCTGTTGCGCTACTTCTCCCAGACTCCCCGCCCGTCGGGGATCACGGCGCTTATGCGTCCGCCGGTCTTCGTGCCGGAAACCAAGCGGGTGAGCGAACTGTTCAGGGAGTTGCAGCAGAACCGCACGCAGATGGCGGTCGTCGTCGACGAGTACGGCGGCACGGCCGGCCTGGTGACGATGGAGGACCTGCTGGAGGAGATCGTCGGCGAAATTCGCGACGAGTACGACCTCGAGGAGAGCCGCCTGGACGTGGTCGGGCCCCATGAAGTGCTCGCCAACGGTCTCGTCTCGGTGGCCGACCTGGGCGAGGCGCTGGATGTGGAAATCGAGGTCGAGGACGTGGACACAGTGGCCGGGCTGGTCTTCGCCAAACTCGGCCGGATACCCATCCCCGGCGATAGCGTGCAAGCAGGGGACGTCACCGTCACCGTCGAGTCGATGGTCGGCCGGCGGATCCGCAAGGTGAGGGCTATTCGGAGCGTTCCCCCCGAGGAGGAAGAGGAGTAGCAGCCCATCTGGCCGCGGCCGCCTCCGCTATCCTCTCCATGCCCCCTTCCGCCACGAACTCACCGAACTCGGCGAGCGAGTAGCACACCTGCTCCGAGAGCAGATTGACGACCCAGTTGTGTCGCATCGGCGTAATGGTTACGACCGGGCGGCCGGCGTGGTAGGCTTCCCAGATCTCGATGGCGGTACCGAGGCTGGCCTCGGGAAGGTAGGCGACGAGCACGTCGGCGCCGGCCGCCTGCTCGACGAGCGAGAAGAAGGCACGGCGAATATCCGCCGGCCCGTAGGCGATGCCGTTCGGGTGCAGGTCCATCGGGCAGGTCACGGTTGCCTCGGGCAGATGCGCCCCGACGATCTGCTTTATCTCGTCCCGGTAGTCCTGGTCGTGCAATTCGGTTCCGGGGTGAGAGCCTTGGATGATGCCTGCCAAGAAGATCCGCATTCCCCTTCCTCTCCTATACGATTCCTTTGAAAAGTTGTTCGCGACCTGCGTTTCTTATAGGCCGGGCAACCCTGCCCGGCCCGCGGGCGCGGAGACCGCGCTCCTACAGCCACGGAACTCCCGTGTTGATTCCCCGGCGATCTCCCGCGGGGCGATGGATGATCCCGCCGGCCCCGCTGGCTGACAATTATAGTACATACAAAGAGCACGGGCCGCGAGCTCAACGGTTGTTTGTTGCCCACGCATTGTACAATGCACGGGAAGGCACGGCGCAAACGCGGCTGCCGGGCGATAACACCTTACGGGAGGCAACAGTGCGCTATACAACACTGGGTAAGACGGGGCTCTTAGGATCTCCGGGCAGGTGTGGCGAGTCCGAACCGATGATGGCGACGCGCCGGAACCCCCCGCGCGAGCAGGTCCGCGAATACGTTTCGCGGACGATCGCCCAGGTCGCCGCCCCTGTGCGGCATGTAGTCGCCTGCGCCCAGGAGGGTGGCCAGGCTCCGTTCGACGGCGGTGTAGGCCCAGCAGAGGTGCCAGGGCCGCTCGGGACCGGACAGCCTGAGGTAGATATCCCGCAGGAAGCCGGTATAGAGGTCGGTTGCTGCCGCAACGCCAATCTCGGCCGCCAGGCGCGTCTTCACCTGCCCGGCTTGCGGATACCTCGCCATCACGGCGAGTGCATCGCGTTCTCCCACGACGGAGGGCCCCCTCTCCTTGGCGTTCGCAATGCCGATGCCACACCTGGCGGCAGTTAACCCGAGCCCTGCCCGCGGCCGGCCGAACGGCTCAGGCCAGACCGGCGGTTCATTGGGGCTTATATGGCACTTGTGCATCGGCAGATCAAGAAAGAGAACCAGGCGCCTTGAGTATTGGCATGCGTGTGTTGACAAGTACCGGGCGCTTCCCCTAATATGGTCCAACACCTTTCCCCCGGAGACGGTTATGGAAGACGATACCTCGCGCGACGGAGAGCAAGCTCTCTCGGACCCGGACGTGCTGATCGAGTCGGAATCTGCTCCCAGCCCCCGGCGGGGCCGGGCCCTGTGGGTGACGCTTGGCTTTCTGGCGCTGCTCGTCGCCCTCGGCTTCGGGATCTACTACGTCATCTCCGCCCCCCTGCGAGCCAAGGAAGCGACTGTGCCAACGGCCGCGCCTAGCGCCCAGCCCCTGATCGAGCAGGGGGAGGGCCTGTTCGCCCAAGGCAGGGTCGAAGAGGCGATGGCGGCCTATAACCAGGCCCTCTCGATCGAGGCCGACAACGGCCGGGCGTTGGCGGATTGGGGTTGGGCGCTAACCGTGCGGGGCAAGACTGGCGAGGGTATCCAACGGCTGCAGCAGGCGACCGAGGTCGCCGCGGACAAGGCGGACTACGCCGCCCTGCTGGCGCTGGCCTACGATTGGGACGGGCAGTACGACAAGGCCAGCGAGGTGATCCAGAACGCCGTCAATTTGGAGCCCGCGAACGCAATCGTGCAGGGGGTGCTCGCGGAGGTCAAGGCCGACACGGGCCAGGCGGAAGCGGCGCTGGCCGCCGGTCAGCAGGCGATCACCCTGGACCCCGAGTCGGCTGACGCTCACCGGGCTTACGGCTACGCCCTCCAATCGGTGGGGGCCTTCGACAAGGCGGCGGAGGAGATGAAGCGAGCGGTCGCGTTGCGGCCCAACCTGACGTATCATCGTCTCTCCCTGGCGGCGGTCTATCGGACGGCCGGGCAATGGCCGGAGGCCATCGCCGAGTTCCAGAGCGTGATAGACGCCGAGCCGTACAACCCCCAGGGCTACGAGGGCCTGGGGCTGACGTACTACAAGCAGAAGGACTACGGCTCGGCGATTCCCTTCTTCCAGAAGGCAAGCGAATTAGACCCCGCCCGTTTCTCCTCGCTCAACTACCTGGCCTGGTCCTACTATCTAAGTGAGCAGTACGATACGGCGGTACCCTACTTCGAGAAGGCGCTGGCTGTTGACCCCAACAGACCGGAGACGCACGCCGGCTTCGGTTGGGCGCTCGTCAATCTCCAGCTCTACGACCGAGCGCGGGAGCAATTCGACCAGGCGCTTGCCCTTTCCCCCAACCTCCAGCTGGCGAAGGATGGCCTGGCAGCCATCGAGGGAAAACAATAGCCCCAGCGTGCTGATGGGCTGGGGCTAGGTATCCTGGCCGGAGGGGCTACTCGGCGGTGGCGGCGGGCTCTTTCGCCTTGGCCGGGCGCTTCGCGGCAGGCTTGCGCGCTGTCTTGATTGTGGAGGCAGCTTTGGTTCCCTTGCTTGCCATCTTGGCTGCGCCTTTGCCCGCCGCGGCCTTCTTCGCCTTGCCGCCGCTCTTGTCGGCCATGCCGGCCTCCTTGGCGGCGCCGTTCGCGTAGATGCAGGCGACGGTGACGACCCGGTCGTTCGGTGCCACCTTCATGAGGCCCACACCCTGGCTCGCGCGGCCAACGCGCGGCACGGCGCCGACGGAGCTACGGTAGACCATACCCTCGGCCGTGGCGACCATTATCTCGTCGGATTCGGATACCACCCGCGCGGCCACAGCAGCTCCCGTCTTCTCGGTGAGGCGGGCGCCGCGCACGCCGCCCCCGCCACGTCCCTGCGTCGGGTAATCGTCCACGGCGGTGCGCTTGACGAACCCCCGCTCGGTGGCCGTGACGAGGTCCTCGCCTCGGCCGACGATGTCCATCCCCGCCACCTGGTCGCCCTTGCCCAGACGAACGGCCCGCACGCCGCCGCTGGTGCGGCTGGAGGCCCGCACGTCGCTGGCGGGAAAGCGGATGCACTGCCCGTGCTCGGTGGCGACCATCATTTCGTCATCGCCGGTAGTGAGGCGCACCCAGCGCAGCTCGTCGTCCTCGTCCAGGGCGATGGCGATGACGCCGTTGGCGCGGATCGACTCGAACTCGCTGACCGTGATGCGCTTGATGTCGCCCTTCTTCGTCACCATTACCAGGTAGTGCTCCGGCTCGAACCGCCGCACCGGCACCAGCGCCGTGACGGACTCTTCGGGGTCGATGTTCACGAAGTTGCTGACCGGCAGGCCGCGGCTCTGCCGCGTGGCGGTGGCGTCGGGGATGTCGTTGACCCGCATCTGGTACACGCGCCCCCGGTTGGTGAAGAGGAGGGCGCTGGCCCTGGTGCTGGCGACCATCAGGTGAAGGACCGTGTCGTCCTCTCTGGTGATGATGGCCCCTGTGTTGGCGCCCCTCGCCCGCCGCTGCGGCCGATAGGTCTCTACCGGCAGCCGGCGGATGTAGCCGCGCGCGGTGAGGGCCGTGACGACGTCCTGGTCGGGTATCAGATCCTCCTCGGCAATCTCCTCCGGCTCGTCCAAGAGGATGCGGGTGCGCCGAGCGTCGCCGTACTTGGTCTTGATCTCCGTGAGCTCTTCCTTGACGACGTAGAGCATCTTGAGCGGATGGGCCAGAAGGTCCTCAAGGTGAGCGATGAGGCGCAGCACCTCAGCCAGTTCGTCGAGGATCTTCTTGCGCTCGAGGGCGGCCAGGCGGCGCAGCTGCATATCCAAGATCGCCTGCGCCTGGATCTCCGTGAGCGCGAAGCCCTTCATCAGGGCCGTGCGGGCGGTGTCCGCGTCCCGCGACTTGCGGATGGTGGCGATGACCTCGTCCAGGTTGTCGAGGGCGATCTTCAAGCCTTCGAGGATATGAGCCCGCTTGCGGGCGCGGTCCAGCTCGAACTGCGTCCGGCGCGTGACCACTTCCAGCCGGTGGTCGATGAAGTATTGCAGCGCCGCCTTCAAGGTCAGCGTACGGGGCTGCGTGTCCACGAGGGCTAGCATATTGACGGAGAAGGCGCTTTGCATCGCCGTGTGCTTGTACAGGGTGTGGAGCACCTGCCGCGCGGTCGCGTCGCGCTTCAGCTCGATCACCATGCGCATACCGTGGCGGTCCGACTCGTCGCGGAGGTCCGAGATGCCCTCGATCCGCTTCTCGCGCACCAGCTCGGCGATCTTCTCGAGCAGGGCGGACTTGTTGACCTGGTAGGGCAGCTCGGTCACGGTGATCTGGTAGCGGCCCGCCCGCATCTCCTCGATGTGGGCCTTCGCCCGCACCACCACGCGGCCGTGCCCGGTCGTGTAGGCCGCCTTGATGCCGTCCTGGCCCAGGATCAGGCCGCCGGTCGGGAAATCGGGCCCCTTGACCAGTTCGAGCAGCTCTTCGGGGGCGATGTCGACCATGTCGTCGACGACCTGGATCAGCAGGTCGGAGTTTACGGCCTTGCGCTTGGCCAGGCCCATCTTCTCGGCCTGCGCCGCTAGGCGCTGGCGGAGGGCCGGGCTCGGCTTCTGAAGGGTTTGCTCGAGTAAGGCCTCGTTGGGGTCTACGCTATGGACGCGGGCCCAGACGACGTCGAAGGGAACCCCGGCCTCGGCGCACTCCCCGTAGTGGTCGATCATGTGGATCGCCGCGTCGCAGACCTCGGTGAGGTTGTGCGGGGGGATGTTCGTCGCCATGCCGACGGCGATGCCCGCCGAACCGTTGACAAGGAGGTTGGGAATACGGGCAGGCAATACGACCGGCTCCTGACGGGTGCTGTCGTAGTTGTCGACCCAGTTGACCGTGTCCTTGTCGATATCGGCCAGCATCTCCTCGGCGATCGCCGTCATACGGGCCTCGGTGTAGCGCATGGCCGCCGGGTTGTCGCCGTCGATGGAGCCGAAGTTGCCCTGGCCGTCGACGAGCGGGTAGCGCATGTTGAAGTCCTG
>JAJZQK010000059.1 GCA_021847625.1 Chloroflexota bacterium | reverse complement strand
TCCCCGCCTCCGCTTCCAGCATCGACAGAGCCGCGTCGACAAAGGGGTTCATAAGATCAACGTTCAACTTGACCGGTTCCTCCTCCTTAGCGCCTGGCCGCATTCCCCGCGTCCATTCCCAGGTATTGCTCCGTGCCGGAGAGGGCCTCCTCCACCTCGGCCAGGATTGGATCGACGTCCGCCGGTTCCAGGCCCATGCTCTGGACCACAGCGCGCTCCGCCGGCTGCCAGCCGACCCGCGGCCATGGGGCAAGCCCCAGCATCTGGCAGAGGACGTCGGCCACGTGGACGACGCCGCACAAGGGGACCCTTGCCAGCACCGGCAGGGGGTTGTGGTGCCAGCGGACGGCCTCAACCACCGGTTCGGGCAGCCGCCACGCCGTTAGCAGACGGGCGCCGACCTCGGCGTGGTCGAAGCCGAGCAGCCGGGCCTCGGCCTCCCACAACGTCACGCCCGCCCCTGCCAGCTCGAGGATAGCCTTCATTTGCTCCGGCGCGTGTTGGGCGATGGCCAGCTGGCCGAGGTCGTGGAGCAACCCTACCATGTAGGCCTCGTCGGCTCGCAACCCCCCGCCGCGCTTGGCCAGGATCCGTGAGCAAAGGGCGGTGCCAAGCGAATGGCGCCAGAGGTCCTGCGTGCTCAGGCCGCGGCGGTTGCGAATCCGCTCGATGCCATGCCAAGCCGCCGCGGAGTACAGAAGTTCCTTGGTCGAGGTATGGCCAATCCGCACCAGCGCTTCCTCGACGCTGACGATACGCCGAGGAAGCGCGTAGTAGGCGGAGTTGGCCATCTGCAGAACCCTTGCCGCCAGGGCCTGATCGGCCTCGATAGCCGCCGCTATCTTACCGGTCCTGGCGTTCCGCTCGTTCATCAGTTCGATCGCCCGCAGCACCGCCTCCGGCAGAGGTAGGAGATGCGGGAGGTCTCGCGTAAGATCGTCAAGAAGCGACATAGCGTCCTACCTCCAGTTTGCTGGTAGTGCGCTTAGCATAGAAGGATATCGCCTTCGTCTGCAGGCCCAGCGCCGCGGCGTTGGCCAGCATCTCCGTGCCGCCGACCATCAGCGTGCCCCCGGGGGCCAGCGCCCCCCACCAGCCGAGCGAACGCGGCGTCCTTCGCCCCCAGCGCAGTATTTGCTCCTCGCAACCGCGTTGACCGCTCGCCTTGATTGTCGGCAAGCAGCCGGGGAACCATATGCCCAGATTAGTCTACTTCCGGGGAGGACATTTGGGGGATGGGCCAGGCACCATCAACGGTTTGCCTTGAGGGCGGCGACGAGCGGGCTCGTGCCGTCGGAGCGGAACAGTGCCTGGTGGCTGAAGGCAGGGTCGCTGCCACCACCCTCTTCGTTCGCGATGAGCCAGTAGGTGTAGGCGAAGTTGTAGGGCTCGGCGCCTTGGGCGACGCGGTCGTAGGCGCCCAACAGGCGCTGCGCCAGGTCGCCTTCGCCGAGGGGCGGCAGGGAGCCGTCGTTGTTGGCCCCGACCTGGCTCCCGCCCTCGGTGCCGATGATCGGCATGCTCCGCCCCAGCTGCTGGCGGACGAGATCGTCGTACCAGCGGAACTTAGCGAAGCCGTTGCTGTCGTCGTTGTAGTCGAGTGGTCGGTTGAACATGTAGTTGTGCATGCTCAGCCAGGCCTTGTCGAGGGAAGCCCCCTCGCCCCGTTGAGAAATGCCGGCAAGGGCGTCCTTCAGGAACTGTAAGTCGTCCGCGTCGCCGCCCGGCGCCAAGGCCCCGAAGCCGGGCAATCCGCCCGCCTCGGCCACCTCCTTCGCGGCGGGGATCCAGAGGTCCAGGTAGCGCTGCACGTTGGGCTGCTGTCCCTTGTTCTCGACGGCGAGGTTCGGCTCGTTATACAGCTGATAGTACTTCACCCCGAGGGGCAGATAGTGCTTGACCAAGGCGGTCAGGTCACCCTTGATGGGCGAACCTTCGGGAGTGTAGACGCGCATCACCGGCATGATGCCCGCGCCCACCAGCTTCGACACCAGGTAGTCGTTGGCACCGACCTGCGTGTCGTCGTTCAGGAAGACCGCCCACTTGATCTTCATCTCTTTCAGATCATTCACGAAGCGATCGACGATCTCCGGGCTCTGGTAGGGGGTCGGTATCCAGTGCATGCCCCTTCCGTTGTCGCCGACCGGCCGGGGGAATTCGGCGAGGGACATGGGATGTGATTGGGCTGCTTCCTTCACGGGGGACGCCGCCCGCGTCGCTTCCGTTGCCTCCGCTCTGCCGGTAGGAGCCGCGGCCGCCGTCTTCCCCGCCGGGGCCAGCGCTGCCGGGGCATCGACGGCGTTCGCCTTGCTCACGGCGGGGGTCTCCTCCACCCTTGGACTCGCCTGGGCTGCCGCCGCGGGCTTCCCCGCCTGGGGCGCATAAGCCGGGGTGGGGAAGACGGCGTTTGCCGCCCATCCGCCCTGGACCTGCTCCACGACCTTGCGTCCGGAGAGCGCCAGCTCGTGCATCGCGCTCTGCAAGCGGTCGGAGAACGCCGTCGGGCGGACGCCGGAGGCCGTCGTCGAGGCCTCGCGCCAGGGGGAGGTCGCCTTCTGTTGGGTTGCCGCTCCCACGGCCACGTGACTGGTGGATGGCAAAGCCTGCTCCCGAATGAAGAAAGACTCGGTTGGTTATGGTCATGCTAGGGGAGCTGGCCGCCGGGGGAGAATAGAGAAGTCCCCTATAGGGAAAGGGAAGTCCCCCTACGGAAGGGGGAACGCCGTCGTCAGGGGCCGAGGTATTGTGCCCTCACGACCAGCCGGTGCTGGTAGTTGTGCGTCGCCTGATCGAACTGGCCCTCGCAGGTGATCAGGGTGAGCTTGCCCTCGTTGGTGCTGGCGAAGATAACGTCGAGCGGGGCGGCGCCGATGGGGAAGCTCTGGACCCATTCGATCTCGTACCGGGCAGAGGTTCCGTCCTGTTGCCGAACCTCGATCTTGTCGCCGGTCCGCACCTCGCGCAGGCGCCAGAAGACGGCGGCGGCGGCATGGTAATCGACGTGCCCAACAAGGATCGAGTTGCCGCGCGGCCCGGGGGCCGGGCTCAGGTTGTACCAGCCGACGCTCGTGCCGCTCGACGGCGACTCCACCTCCCCGTCCGCCGTGACCCCCACGGGCAAGATCGGAGCGTCGACGCCGATGGCGGAGATGACCAGGTGGGTGCCATCCGCGGGCGGAGCGTACGGGGGATACCGCGGATCGGCCGGGGGGGACGTGGGCGTCAACTCGGGCTGCGCCACCGCCTGTGCCGGTCGCACCGTCGTGGGCCTGGCAGCCGCCGATCTAACGGCCACGGCGTCTGGCGACGGCGTAGCCGTTAGATCGAGCGCCGTAGCGGCTCCCTCCGTTGCCGAACAGCCACTCAGCATGAGCAGAGATGCCCCGAGGAGGCCAATCGTACCCAGCCATGCGAGACGCATCACACTAACCTACCTTCGCCCTCGTCGACGCCCGGAGTGGCCGCGCCATAGGCCAAAGCGATCCTTCGCTGCTCTCGGAGGCTGCGCAGAGAGGCCGCTGTCTCGTCCAACAGGCCGCTCAGGCGGTCGCGCTGGGGCTCGCCCAAGGCCACCGCCTCCCGCAGCGCCAGCCCCACCTGCTCGCGGCCTTCGGCGGGCAGCGTCGCGAGGTCGGCGGCACGGAGCTTGGCGAGCCAGCGGGCTCGTTCCAGCAAGGCCGCCCCGGCCTCGGCGCGGCGGCCGTCCGCGAGGAGGGTCCCCAGCAGGCGGGTAAGAGAAAGAACTTGCTGGGCAACGTGCGTCGGATCGTCCGCTACCACTACCAACCTCTACCTCCGCTTGTCGACCAACAGTCCCATCTGGCGCTGCAAGACGGCCGCCAGACGCAGCAGCTCTTCCGGCGGCACCTGGCGCAACACTTCGCCGGTCTTTGCGTCGTTTACCTTGATCAAGGTCTTGCCCGTTTCCTCGTCTTCTTCGAAACTAAGGCGAGTGTCCACCAGGTTGAACTGCGCACCGACGCCAGATGTGGCCCCGGGCGTCCGAGCCGACCGGCCGACGCCTGCATCCTCCGCGCCCTGGGCCAGCCACAGCTCCCAGGCCCGCAGACCGGCGGATGGTTCGCCAATCGCTTCGATGGCCGATACCGACTTGAGGGTCCCGTCCGTCGTCATGCTCGCCCTCTAACGCTTATTCACTACACGCCAAACCGCCAGACTCTACAATCAAACAAGGCCCGAGCTAAGAATCGATTGCAGGTAGCTCTGCTGCTGGGTCATCTCCGTCATCATCTGGAGCAACCTGGCGAAGTCCGTGCGCAACTGCACCTCGCGCTGGGCCAGGCGCTCGTTGAGCACGCTGATCCGGTCGTTGATCGCCGACTTCTCAGAGGTGATAGCGGCCTGTTCGGCGTCCATATAGGACTTGGACCCGGACGTCGAGGCCTCCAGGAACGGCGTCAGTCTGTCGTAGATCCTCTGGGCGATGCCGTCCGTGTTCCCGAACAGGTACGACACCGCGGTAGGCTTGTCCTCGAGCCACTTGTCTAGAGTGGCGCTATCGGTGATTGTGAAATGGAGGTTGTCGTCCATCGTAATGCCGATGTCAGCCAGGCGACCGGGATCGCCGGTAGCCACTCCCGTCACCCGGCTCATGATGTCCGACACGAGGCCCGACTGTAGGCGCAGGTAGAGGCTGTTGCCGCTCAAGGGGCCGCGGGTGTAGTCGCCGGCTGCATCCTTGACCGAGCTCGACTTGAGTTTTAAGTAATCTACAAAGGAATTGAACTTCGTGAGGAAATCGCCGATCCTCGTGCGCACGCTGTCGGTATCCTGGGTCACGGTGATCGTCACCGGCCCACCGGCAGAACGAAGGTCGAACGACAAGCCGTCGACGATGTCGGTGAGGCCGGTGTTCTTGGTCGTGGTCACCGCTACCCCGTTGACCGTCAGAGAACCGGTCTGGGGCGCTTGTAGCTCGGCCTGCGAGTAGGTGCCGACGTCATTGTACACGGCCAGGGAATCCATTGCCGGGGCCTGCCCGTCGCTGGTGGCCGTGACCGTGATGCGTAGTTGGCTCGTGGTCACCGGGTAGAACGTGTCGTTCTTCGTCTCACCCGCGGCGAGCGAGTTGCCGCTCACGGTCTTCAGTGTGTGCCAGGTGACCCCGTCCGCGTCCAGGTACTCGACGGTGTAATCCCGCGGGACGCGGTCGGTGCTGACACCGCTGGCATCGCGGCTCCAAGCCAGACGGGAGACGGTCTGCGAACCGCCCAGATCGATCGTTCGGGTCCAGGTACTCGCCGCCGGGTCGCCCTCCCAGAGAGTGCCGTCGGCGTAGGTCTGGCTGCTGGCCGTGCTGGCAAGGCCGATAGCCGAGAGCACAGAGCCGCTCACGTCGGCCACGGCGAGCCGATTGTCGGCCCCGGCGGTCGTCGTCTCCAGGACAAGGCGGCCGCTGATGATCGTGGCAGTCACCCCGCGACCGGACTGGTAGCTCGCCCGGTTGATCGCGTCGCGCACCCCGGCCAGCGTGTCCCCCGCGGAGACGGTGACGAGTGCGCCGTTGATCGAGAAGGACCCTGCCTCGGCCTCGCCCGCCGTCCAGCTGCTGCCGACGGGGAGCGATTGCACGCGGTGAGAGGCCGCCAGGACGATGTTCTCCAGCACGTAGGTTCCGCTCGCCGCCGAGCTGGAAGCACTCGCCGTCGCCACCGCGCTGTCCGAGGTGGCGGTGTTGAAGAGGCTGAACGTTGATTCGGAGCCAGAGCAGAGGCCCTCCGCGAGGTCGCGCAGTTCCTCGATCTTGCTCTCCACGTCGGTGAAGACCGCAGATTGCACGTTCAGCTGGTCCTTGCGGGCCTCCAGCTGCTCGACAGGCTTGCGCTCCAACGCCATGTACTGCGCCACCAGGGCGTCGATACTCGCCGCCTGGCTAGACAAACCGTACGAACCTGCCGAAGTAACCATGACCGCCTCCTATCCGTCGCACTTACGGGGCTTGGCCCGCGGCCTTGGCGAGTGCCTGGACCCAGGTCTCGCGCAAATCTGAGACTATCCTGGTGGGTACCTCGAACTCCCCTTTCTTGATCTCCTCCATGCAGTACCTGTAGAGGCGAAAGAGACCGACCGGGACTCCCTCTTGCCGGAAGTCGAGGCTATCTATCAGCTCGCTCAGCACCTTGCAGGCGTGCGGCGCATCCTTGCCCTTGAGGTCCACCAGAGCCATATCGTACAGTTTGACGACCAGCTGGCCAGGACCGAGCCCAAGTAGGGAGTTGCTCTTGTAGGCGCTAAGCTGTGTGCTAGACGCGGCGTAGGCGACCGCCATCGAAGTACCCTCCTAAACCTAGTGAATGGGCCGGAGCCCGAGCACGGTTCCGGCCCACCTACTGACTGATCACGGGCAGACTGCAGAACAGACTGCCCGCTTTGCTGCAGAGAGCCTATCTGAACAGCGAGAGGACGTTTTGCGGCATCGAGTTCGCCTGGGACAACATTGCCGTTGCCGTTTGCTGGAGGATTTGCATCTTGGTTGCCTCCAGTTGCTCGTAGGCCATGTCGGCGTTCATGATGCGGCTGTAAGCGGCCTCGGTGTTGACCTTGGCAACCGTGACCGTCTCCTCGCGGAAGTTCAGGCGAGCAACCAACGCGCCCAACGTCTGCAGACGCCCGGCCACCGCGCTGACCGCCGTGTCGACGGTCGCCATAGAAGTCGAGGCGTTGGCGGCAGTGTCTACCGTCAGAGCGTTGACCGTGAGACCGGCAGAGCTCACAGCGCCGAAGCTAGCCCCAGTAAGGGTGATCTTCGAGCTGGCTTCGTTGTCCGGGCCGGTCTGGAATGTCACCGTGCTGCTAAATGCAGCCAAGCCGTCCAGCAGCTTATTGCCGTTCCACTTCGTGCTATTGACGATGTCGTCGATCTCACTCACGAACTGGGAGATCTGCTCGGCGATGGCGCTGCGCTCAGAGGATCCCAGGGTGTCAGAGGCCGCCTGCTCGGCCTTGTCGCGCATCTTCATCAGAATGTCGTTGACTTTCTGGAGGCCGCCTTCGGCGACGGAGAGCATGTTCTTGGCATCGCCGATGTTGTCCAGGGCCACGCCCAGGCCGCTCGCCCGCGACTGCATCTTGATGGCGATCGTCAGGCCGGCCGGGTCGTCCGCCGCCTCGTTGATGCGCTTGCCGGTCGACAGGCGTAGCTGGTGGACGCCTAATTGCTGCTGCACGTTCTTGAGGGAATTCAGGGCGTTGAAGGCGCCGATGTTGGTGTTGATCCGAGTGAAGTCTGCAACTGCCATTTCTAAACTTACCTCCTTGTAGTGACCGGCCCTATGCTTCCGAGCCGGTGCGGGAATCCTTTCCCTTTCTTAGTAACCGTTGATCCTTGGGTTCCGAGTCCACCGGGTTATCGCCATTCCTGTTCTGCTTGCCCCCTAAGCAACCCCTCCCCTCAGCGGCATCCGCTCTTGCGAGAAGACCTTTACACTAGCCACCGCTAGGTCCTTATCGATCCCCTCAGCCTAATAATCGGCGGCTTGACGACAGACTTAAGGGTCGCGGGGTTCAGAAACGGTTACGAAGATGCGGGCTGGCCCGCCAGCGCCTCTGCCAGAACCTGCACGGCCGGATGCTCCGGCGCCACCAGGCTGAGTCCGCCGAGGGCCAGCTGGCCGGATTCCGCGTCGCCCAGCTCCAGGCAAAGCGTGCCGAAGGCCGCCAGGACATCGGGGTTCGTCGCATCCAGAGACATGGCGCGCTTGATGAGCTCGCTCGCCTCTCCATACCTCCCGGCCGCCCTGTGCAGATGAGCGAGGTTCAGAATGGCGTCCAGGTTATCCGGCGCCAGGTCGATCGCCGCCTGGAACGCGGCCACGGCCGCCCCCTCCGCGCCCTGGTTAAAGAGCGCTACACCCAGCTGATTGCGGATCGCCACATCCTCCGGCGAGAGTTCTGCCGCCCTTGCGAGGGCCTTAACGGCGGCATCCAGGTCGCCGGTCGCCACCAGCACGGACCCCAAGGCGGCGTGGGCGACGGCCAGCGTGGGGTGCTGAGATGCCAGCTCCCGGAAGATCGTCGCTGCCCGCTCAAGGTCCCCCCCGGCCACCGCGGCGTTGCCCTGAGAGAGGGCTTCCTCTATTTCTGCCTCGGTCGTTCGTTCGCCACTGGCACTAGCGGTACCGTTGCCACGGGGCGAGCCATGGCCGTGGCGACGTATCGGCCGCCGGCTGATTTCCCGCATGCGCTCAACGGCCCGCTCTGCGGCCAGTCGCCAGGTAAGTCGTTCCTCGACTCTCTTGCGGGCAGCGGCACCCAGGCCACGGCCCGTTTCCGGGTCCTCGAAGGCGAGCCGCATCAACCGCGCTGTCTCCGCAACATCCGGTTCGTAGACGAATGGGTAGCCGACGGTTTCCAGGTCCCCCATCCTCTTTTCGGGCAGTGTGAGCCGCTGGGCGGGGATCATGAAGGCGACCGTGCCGTCGCAGAAGTCATGACAAGCGCCCCCATCCGTCACGATCACGGGGAGGCCGCAGGCCATGGCCTCGGCTACGGGCAGCGCAAATCCCTCCCCGCGATATGGATGGGCCAGGCAGTCGCAGGCGGTATAGAGGCCGGGCAGCTCGCTGGGAGGCAAGTCCTCGTCCATATAGAGTATCTCCGGAGCATCGGGGCTTGCCGTTATCTCCTTGATCCACTCACCCGCCGTCTGTCCGCTGTAGAACGAGCCGCCGCCCATATCCTTGACGACCAGGCACACGTCGTCCTTGGCGGTGAAGGCCTTCAGGTACGCCTCGAGGAGAATGTCGATCCCCTTCCGCCAGATGGTGCCGCCCACAAAGAGGAACTTGAACCGCTTCCGGGTGTTCAGCGGGCGCGCGGGAGCAACGGGCGAGAACCTCAGCGTGTCCACGCCGAGCGGCACGACGTGAACCATCCCCGCGGGCAGGCCGCTGGCTATATAGCAATCCCGGACGAAATTGGTGTAGGCCCAAACCTCGTCCGCCCGGTCCACCATGTTGGCGATCCAGGTCTTGGGCAGACTGCCAAACTCCCACGGTTGGACCATGACCCAGTGGCCCTCGGCGGGCGCCGTGAAGTTGGGTGGCCATTGGTGTCTCACGTGGACGTCGACGGGACGCTCCAACCTGCGGTTGATGTGACTGGCAAGCAGCGGGAACCGCTCGTCAGCCTCCGGACCGAACTGGTGTGGCTCGTAGGGGACTATCGACAGATCGACGGCCTGACTCCCCAGCAGGCCCAGGCAAATCTCACGATTGACCAGAGCCAGCGAGTGGTGCACGAACTGCGACCCCTCCCACTTGACCGTGACGGGCCCGGACCCAGCCTCCACGGTAGGTGCAATGGGCGCGGGCGCCGTCCACTCGGCGATCTCACGCAGGCGGTCCGCCACGATGGCCGCCGCCTTCTCCCAGCGCCAGTGCTTCACCATGTCCTCTCGCGCCCGCAGGCCGACCGCGGCGGCCAAACCCGGCTCTTCGTGCACTCGCCGGAGCAGCTGGGCCAGGTGGTCCGCGGACGGCTCCGCCCACCTCTGCCCGCGGTAGAAGGGCAACTCCTCTCGCTCGTCGATCTCGACGAGCCCCTCCACGTCCAGCAGCAGGCTGTTCTCGTCGTTCATGAACTCCAGGTTACCGCCCCAGCGGGTGGCGATCACGGGGAGCCCGCAGGCCATCGCCTGCATATGCGGCCTGCCCCAGCCTTCGCCGCGGGAAGGCCCCACGTAGACGTCGGCCGCCGCGAACAGGCGGGGAAGGTCCGTCTCCGCCACTTGGCTACCCAAGACGACGATGGGCGCCACGTCTTGGCGCGACCTGCCCAACTCGGCCAGAAACTGCCCCATAAGTTCTTCAATGTGCTCGGCGGCATCGGCCCCGTACGGCCCTTTGGTCATCGGATAGGTCCGCAGCACGAGCGTGGCGTCGTCGGCCGGGGTGAAGGCCTGCGCCCAGGCCCGCAGCAGGACGTCCCACCCTTTGCGATGGCTCCATTCGAAGACTGATAGGTAGACCGTTCCTCGTGTGCCTGGTATCGGCAACGGCTCAAGACCGGGCCGGAAGCGGTCAGTATCGATACCGCCCGGGACCTTGTAGAGCCGCGTCGTCACGCCCGCCCGCCGGAACGTCTCCATGTTGAAATCGGTCGGCACCCAAATCTCGTCCATGTCATTGCAGCGGGGCACCCAGTCATCCGGTATCCCGTCCGTCTCGAACATCACCCTGCCGATATGATAGGAAGATCCCGGCAGGCGGCACATACCATAGCCGGGGAAATGGATGACGCTAATATGGCCGGGGCGAATGGGGGCCACGAGCGCTTGGTCAAGAATCCGTCGTGTCTCGTCGTCCAGCTGCTTGCCGAACGCCTCCGAGTGGCGGGCAATCGGCCTCGCCGCCAGATCGAGCGAATGCGCGTGCAGGGCGCAGAGGAAGCCGCGGGCTTCGTCGGCGTAGCCGCTCGGATCGTAGATAGGCGCTCGCCACACGACGTGGATGGCCTCCGTCGCGGCCCCG
>JAJZQK010000058.1 GCA_021847625.1 Chloroflexota bacterium | reverse complement strand
GGTGATGGGCCTGTTCGACGGCCATCCCGGGGACGGCGCGGGCAGCACCGCGGAGCTGGCGAAGCTACTCGGGCTGCCGGTGGTGTTGGTGATGGACGTCGGCCGGCTCGGCCAGAGCGCGGCCGCGGTGGCGCTCGGCTACAGCCGGCTTGACCCGGCGCTCAAGGTGGCGGGCGTCGTCGCCAACGGCGTGGGCAGCCCCGGGCACCTGCGCCTCGTCGCCGACGCCGTGCGGGAAGCGACCGGCCTGCCGGTGGTGGGCCACCTCCCCCAGCGCGCGGACCTCGTTCTGCCCGAGCGCCACCTCGGCCTGGTGCCGGTGCAGGAGGGGCGCGTGGAGGACGAGTTCTTCGGCCGCCTAGTGGCGCAGGTGGAGGAGACGGTCGATTTGGCGGCGCTCGTGCGGCTGGCCGAAGGGGCGACGCCCCCGGCGGCGGCGGCGACGGGACTATTCCCAGAAATGCCGCTGGCCCCACGGGCGACGCTCGCCGTGGCGCGGGATGAGGCGTTCTGCTTCT
This sequence comes from Chloroflexota bacterium, assembly GCA_021847625.1. The sequence continues at coordinate 10,022 of JAJZQK010000058.1, read as the reverse complement.
ACTACGAGGACAACCTACACCTGCTCGGCGCCTGGGGGGCGCGCCTGGTCCCCTTCAGCCCCTTGCGCGACCCGGCGCTGCCGGCCGGCTGCGACGGCGTGTACCTCGGCGGAGGGTTCCCGGAGTTCTTCGCCGGTCGGTTGGCGGGTAACCAGCCCATGCGAGAGAGCCTGCGCGCTGCCCACCGCGCGGGCCTGCCCATCTACGCCGAGTGCGGCGGGCTGATGTATCTCTGCCGCACACTCGCCGACCTGGACGGCCACGCCCACCCGGGCGTCGGCCTGGTTCCGGCCAACGCGAGCATCAAGGGCGGCCGGATGACGCTGGGCTACGCCGAGGTGAAGGCGTGCCGCGACACGGCGCTGCTGCGCGAGGGCGAGGAGGCCCGCGGCCACGAGTTCCACTACTCATCACTCGACGTCTCCTTCGACGGGGCGGCGGCGCCCTACCACGTGCTCGGTACCGACCGGCGCGAGGGGCACCAAGAAGGGAGCCTGCTTGCCTCCTACGTGCACCTGCACTTCGCCAGCAATCCCCGCCTGGCCGCGAACTTCGTCGCCGCCTGTGCGGTGAGGAGGGCGGCAGGATGATCGGGGGAGGCAGCCACGTCGGCATGCGCGCAACGGCGAGGGGAGGGTCCACGTAATGGGTAAGGTAATCATGGTGCAGGGGACCGCCTCTTCGGCGGGCAAGAGCATTCTGGTCACCGCCCTCTGCCGCATCTTCCGCCAGGACGGCTATCGCGTTGCCCCTTACAAGGCCCAGAACATGGCCCTCAACTCGTTCGTCACCGTCGACGGGGGCGAGGTCGGGCGCTCGCAGGCGGTGCAGGCGGAGGCGGCCGGCGTCGACCTCACCGTCGACATGAACCCGATCCTGCTCAAGCCCGAGGGCGGCGCCTGCTGCCAGGTCGTCGTGCGCGGCCGCCCCTGGGCCACGCTCGACGCCGGTCGGTACTACGATTTCAAGACCGAGCTTTGGCCCATCGCCCTGGAGTCGCTCAACCGCCTGCGCGAGCGCTGCGACATAGTGGTCGTCGAAGGCGCCGGTAGCCCGGCCGAGGTCAACCTGCACGACAACGACATCGTCAACATGCGGGTCGCCCTGGCGGCCGAGGCCCCCGTGCTGCTGGTCGCCGACATCGACCGCGGCGGCGTGTTCGCCTCCCTCGTCGGCACCCTCGCCCTCCTGGAGCCGGAGGAGCGGGCGACGGTGAAGGGGCTGGTCATCAACAAGTTCCGCGGCGACCGTGCGCTCTTGGGCGACGGCCTCGCCTTCCTCGAACGGCGGACCGGCGTACCGGTGGCGGGGGTGATACCGTTCGTGCGCGACCTGCGCGTCGCCGACGAGGACGCGGTGGCGCTGGATGGCGGCTGGCGCGGACGACAGGCGCCGCTGGATATCGCCGTGCTGCACCTGCCGCGCATCGCCAACTTCGACGACTTCGACCCTCTGCAGGCCGAGCCCGCGGTGAGCCTGCGACTGGTGGACAAGGCGAAGGAGCTGGGCCGGCCCGACCTCGTCATCCTGCCCGGCACCAAGGCCACCGTCGCCGACCTGGCCTTTCTGCGGCAAACCGGCCTGGCGGAGGCGCTGGTGACGCTCGCCCACGCGGGCGTGCCGGTGATCGGCATCTGCGGCGGCTACCAGATGCTGGGGCGGACGTTGCAGGACCCGCGGCACGTCGAATCGGCGGCCGCAGAGACGCCGGGGCTCGGCCTGCTGCCCGTGGAGACGACCTTCGCCGCCGGCAAGAGCACCTGCCGCGTCCGCGGCCGGGTCCTGGGCGGGCCGGGCCTCCTCTCGCTGGCCGAGGGCGAGGAGGTCGACGGCTACGAAATCCACATGGGCCAGACGACGGGCGCCCCGCGGCCCACCGTGCGCCTGCACGAGCGGTCGGGCCGGCCGGTGGATAGCCTGGACGGCGCGGTGTCCGCGGACGGCCTGGTCTGCGGCACCTACCTGCACGGCCTCTTCGACCGGCAGGGCTTTCGCCGACGCCTCCTCGAGTGGCTAGCCCAACGCAAGGGCGTCGCTTTAGCCGAACTGGCGGCGGGCCTGGACAAGGACCGGGAGTATAACCGCCTGGCGGCGGTGGTGAGGGAGAACCTCGATATGCGGTTGGTGTACGGCCTCGTGGGGCTGGAGAGCAGGCGATGAATAACGGCAGGCGCTTGATCTTGATACTAGGCGGCGCCCGCGGCGGGAAGAGCACCTTCGCGGAGCAGCTGGCGGGGGAGCTCGGGCGCGAGGTGCTGTTCGTCGCCACCGCCGAGCCGAACGACGAAGCGATGCAGGACCGCATCGCGGCCCACCGACGGGCGCGTCCCGCCCACTGGCGCACCGCCGAAGCCCCGGCGGCGGCGGGCGCCGTCATTGCTAAGGCGGCGGAGGGTGCGGAGGTGGTATTGCTGGATTGCCTGACGATGCTGACCGCGAACCTTCTCCTGCGCGAGGCGAGCGAGGACCCACAGGCCGATGGCACCTACGACGTCCTCGTGGCCGTGGTGCACGGCGAGCTGGAGGCGATCTGGCAGTGGTTCGAGGGTGGGCGGGCGCATCTGATCGTGGTGTCGAACGAGGTGGGCATGGGCTTGGTGCCGCCGTATCCGCTCGGTCGCGCCTATCGCGATCTCCTCGGCTGGGCCAACCGCTGGCTAGCCACGCGCGCGGACGAAGTATACCTTATGGTCGCGGGCATTCCGGTGGACGTGAAGGCCCTGGCGCGAAGCAAAGGCGAACTACAGATTGGCGAGGGGAGCGGATGACAGCAGGTGGTAAGGCGCCAAGACGGACCGGGTTGGTGCAAGTCTACACGGGTGACGGCAAGGGCAAGACCACGGCCGCCCTTGGGCTCGCGCTGCGAGCCTCCGGGCAGGGACTGCGGGTAGGCTTCATCCAATTCCTCAAGGGTTACGCCCGCTGCGGCGAGCACCGCTTCGTGGAGCGCTGGCCGGCGTTTGGCATCGTGCAGCCGGCTGCCCGCAGCGTGTTCCGACAGGGCGAGGAGGGCCTGCGCGCCGCGGCCGAGGAGGCGCTCGCCCTGGCGTGGGTGGCGTTGGCGAGCGGGGAGTACGACCTGCTGATCCTGGACGAGGCGTTGACCGCGCTCAACCTGAAGGCGCTGACGCTCGACGAAGTGCTCGGCCTTATCGGCGGCAAACCGGCGAGCCTGGAGCTCGTGCTCACTGGCCGCGGCGCACCGCCGGAGGTGATCGACGCCGCCGACCTTGTCACCGAGATGGTGCCGCACAAGCATCCCTTCGACCAGGGCGTGAAGGCGCGCAGGGGGATTGAGTATTGAGGAGCGCCACTCTCGCGGGAGGAGGTCACGGGCCCCGAACACACCTGGTGCTTGCGGGGGGCCGCGGCCAGCTGCGGCTATCTCCATTCGGCATCTGCTCCGTATTCGAGTCGCCGCTGGCACGCTTTGTGCTCGCACTTGGGGGCACGCCCCAAACCAGCACAAGGAGGTATCGAGGTGCGCGATCGATTAAGACAGGTCAGTCGTCGTCTCCCGTACGTGGCATTCGCCCTGATCGTGGCAGCGTCTTTGGTGGCCCCACCCCTGGCCCTGGCCAGGCCGGCCGCCGCGATCACGTTTAGCGGGCTGAACCCGGCCCCCAACTCGACCGTCCCCGCGGGGGAGGTGACTATCGCCGCCACCGTGACGAGCACCGGCAACGTCACCCGCACGGCCATGGCCCTGAACACGCAGCCGCTGTCCTTCGAGGTCGGCGGGCCCAGCGCGAACGTCGCCGCCCTCTTCACGGGCCGCGTCTTGGCCCCCGGCGAGTACGACGTCTTCGTGGCCGCCGAGGACTCCACCGGCACCACGCAGACGACCTCCTGGCACTTCACCGTGCGCCGCTCCGACCCCATTCCCGCCGGCTTCATGCAGGTGGACGCCAAGATCGAGATCGTCTTCCCCCACGATGGCGTGCCCGTGACCCAGGCGTCGCTGGCCAATATCGGGACCGTCTTGTTCACGCCCGGAACCAGGATACCCGTGCCCTGCGGCTTCGATGGCGACGTCGTCCTCTGGCGGGCGATCAACAACGACCCGGCACGGCCGATCGTGTCTGGCACGAGGATAATGCAGAGCAGGAATGGGCTCACCTATCCCGAGTGGGTCTTCAACAACGTCGACGTGAGCGCGGCCCAGAACCCCAACAACAAGATCTACTTCTTCGTCACCGTGAACGCGCAGCCCAACGGCACCAACAGCAACGTCTGGGTGCACGGGGCCGACCCGCGCACAATCTTCCCCCTCCAGGACGTGCCTAGCGCCGTCCAGCCCTGGCCTACCCCGCCCGCGCAGTTGGACACGAAGATAGAGATCGTCTTCCCGAACTCTCCCCTCGTCAGGCAGGCTACCAGGGCTAACATTGGCACCGACATATTCCGGCTCGGGACGCTGAGGTCGGTGGACTTCTCGCGCAACCCATTCGCGTTCCTGATCCGGTCGCTGAACGCCGACGTGGCCACCTTCGGGGCAGTAAACGATATACGCATCAGCGCCAGCAACGGCGGGGTGGTGCATCCGCGCTGGGTGTTCGACAACATCGACGTCTCTCAAGCCACGACAGGCACGCCGCCGAACCTGATCCTATTCCGCAGTGTGGTCGCCGACACCCAGTTCGAGTCCTTCCCGAACGTCTGGTCGCACGGCGCAGACGTCCGCACGTTCTTCCCGATCCAGGATGTGCCCGAGAGGTCGTGCCAGCCATAGCCGATGATTCAGCGACCCATTTCGGCCTTCGTCGTCCGGTTTGGGAGACCGGCGCGGTCAGCCCATAGGCACGGCCATGCCCAAGGCCGTGCCTATGGGCAGCGTGCTGGGGGACGCTGGGACGCGAAACGGCAGGGCGGGGTGGTCCGGCCCCAGCCTTGCCTCGCCGGGGTGAGGCCGGCCAGAAGGGCAAACCGCAGGGTGCGGACGGGAACCGGGGGCGAGCAGGAAGTTCGAGCCGGCGCGCCGGCCTCGCTGCCGGGGCCGGCCGCTTCTACCAGGAGGACGGTCCGTTAAGCCGCTTGGGCGAGGATAGTCGTAAGGACGGCGACGATGCCGAGGGCGGACAGGGCCCAGCCGAACCACTCCGCCACCAGGACCCAATTTGCCGGCCGGTAGCCCAGCCCGCTCGCCTCCGGCCGGCGCGGGTTGTAGACCACGAGCGCCGCGGCGCCGGCGGCGAATTGGCCCATGGCCTCGGCCAGTTCCTCGCGTGCCTCCAGCGAGGCGCGCCAGTAGCGGCGGTAGGTGCCGGTGTACGTCTTGCCGCCGACCGGGTAGCGGTAGCGGACTTTGAGGTCGAGCCCGCCCCCGACCCAGTTGAACTGCGAAGATACGATGGTGCCGGTCGTCTGCAACCAGGCCGAAGACCGTTTGCGCCGGTGAGCGGCGTACGCCAGCCCCAAGCCCAAGAGGATAACCGGACCGTAGAGCGCGAGCCCTTGCAGTAGGTCCACCGTTTCCTTCCTCCTCCTCGTCTTTCCCTGTCGGCACGCCGGAAGCCCGGGCGGCCGGGTTCTCCAGTCAGGACGGCGAGGCCAAGCCCAGCGGAGTCGCGGTGCCTTTCGGCGTCAACTCCGATTCGCCGCCCGTCTCGTACCTCGCCATCCAATCAGCAGGATGATTGGTCTTAGATTCTATCCCTGGACGGAGCCCTCGGCAAGGGGCCTGCTACGCGCTCGCAACCCAATGGCGCGCTGCACCAGGTGGCAGAGGGAGTCGGTGGATGGTAGACGTTCGAGGACCGACTGTTGCTCCCATCCTGCTTCCGGCCCGACGTCCGGGCGGGCACGCTACTTGCCTTGTTCGACGGTGAGCCTCGACGGCTCTACACCTCAAACGAAGGATCGGTCCATTGCTGCTGGCCATACTCTACTGCGCTCTGCTGGCGGCCTGGTACCTGCTCGGCCTTAGCCCCGCGGGGGGCTGGTGGCCCTACCGGCTGGCGTCGCTCTTCGCCATCTGGCTTTTCCTGCCGTTGCCGGCGCTGCTGCTCTACGCCGCCTGGCGCCGACGTTGGCAAGCCATGGCCCTGCTGACCTTGCCGCTGGCGTTGCTGGCCGTACAATACGGCTATCTGCTGCTGCCCCGCCAGGCCGCGGCGTCCGGGGTGCCCCTGCGCGTGATGACGGCGAACCTGCTGTCCAGCAACGCCGAAGTCGGCGCGCTGGGGGTGGCGATCGCCAAGGAGCACCCCGACCTGCTGGCCGTCCAGGAGCTGAACCCCGACCTGGCGAAGGGCCTCGCCGCCCAGGTAGGCCGGGAGTTCCCCTACGTGCTGCTCTATCCAGACGAGTCCTACCCCACCCTCGGCCTCTACAGCCGCTTCCCCCTCGCCGCCTCCGCCGTGTCGGACAATGGCGGCGACGGCTGCCCCTGCCAGCAGGCGACGGCGGACGTGAACGGCCGGGCGGTGACGGTCCTCAACGTCCACCCGCCCCGGCCGACGCTGGGCTTCCGGCGGATAGGGCCGGTCCCCGTGCCCACGACCTTCGACACCGCCCGGCGCGACCGGGCGTTGGGCGCCATCGTCGCCCGGGCGCAGACGATCGCGGGGCCGCTGATCGTACTGGGGGACTTCAACACGAGCGACCGGGACCCCGCCTACGGGATGCTGGCGGGCACGCTGGACGACGCCTTCCGGGCGGCCGGCTGGGGGCCGGGCTACACCTTCCCCAGCCGCAGCAGCTTCGACGGCTGGCCGTCGCAGGGCGGGGGCATCGAGATATTCTACCTGCCCGTCGTCCGCATCGACTACGTCTTCACCTCCCCCGGTTGGACGCCGACCGGGGCCCAGGTGGTCAACGTCCCGGGCTCCGACCACCTCTCCGTGGTAGCGGACCTGGCGCTGACCGGTGGCGGCAGCGCCCAGCGCCCCGCCTCTGGACCCGCATCCCCCGCTGGGCCCTAGCCCGAGGCCACTGTCCGCGACTAGAGCCGGCAAAAGCCAGCAGCAGAATATCTCTCCGTCCGGCCGACACCACCAGCGCCAGCAGAGCGCCGCCGTGATTGCCGATCAGCCGGCCGCCGTGGTACCCGGCGCCAGCCCAGCCAGCAATCTGCTATACTACTGGCATGACGACGGCGATTGACGGCCTGCCCGAGGAAGCCTGGGTGCGCCTGCTGGGGGCGGACCCACGCCCCTGGCTGCTCACCGCCGACGAGCCTTCCGCGCGTTGGGTCGCCCTCACCGGCCTTCTTGACCTGCCGGCAGACGACTCGGCCGTGCGCGAGGCACGCGGGGCGGTGTTGACCGACCCTGGCACCCAGGGCCTGATCGGCAGGCTGCCTGATTGGGAAGCCGACCTGGCCCTCTCGGGCCACAACAGCCCCGCCTTTGCCCCCAACCTTCTCAACCTCTTGGCGGACATGGGCCTGAGCGGGGGCGATGACCAGCGTGTCGAGCACCTGCTAGATCGGATGCTCGCTCACCAGGACTCGGACGGCCGTTTTGCCTCGTATGGCACCAGCCGCCTCTCGCCCACACCCGCCTGGAGCGCCCTCCTTTGCGACGCCCACGCCGTGGTAGAGGTGCTGGTGCGCTTCGGGCGAGCGGAAGACCATCGCACGCGGGCAGCGTTGGCGCGCATGGACGCCGACATCGCGGAAACGACCCAGGGCCGCGCCTGGCCCTGCCTACCCGTGCGCGGGTTTCGTGGCCCTGGACGCAAAGGGGACTTCTGCCCGCAGGTGACGCTGGAGGCGCTGCGCACCTTCGCCCGCCTGCCGGAAGCCGATAGGCCCGATGGCCTGCTGGTGGTGGCGCGCACGGCTCTACGGGCATGGCAGCAGCGTGGCGAGGAGCGCCCCTATATGTTCGGCCACGGCTACTGGTTCAAGACGGTGAAGTGGCCGGTCTTCTGGTACGACATCGCTTGGTTCCTCGACACGTTGGGACGTTACCCCGCGCTCTGGCGAGGGCCGCAGGCGAGGGCGGAGGACAGGCAGGCGCTGGCCGAACTGGCGGCGTGCCTCGTGGCCTACAACTTCGACCCCGACGGCGCAGTGGTGCCCCGCTCCTGTTACAAGGGGTTTGCGGCCTACTCCTTCGGCCAGAAGAAGAGGCGCTCCCCATACGCCACCGCCCACTTGGCGGTACTGCTGCGGCGTTTCGCCGATCTAGCTGAAGAGATTAGCGCCGTCGATGTCCTCGCGCTGCCGAGCGCCAAAGGCGGCACCGGCACGCCGAGGCCGCCAAAAGTGGGCCGGTAACAGAACGCCGAGGGACGCGGATGGGACGACGGCAGCGGATGAGCAGGAGGAGACCGGAGACTCGAAGCTCACCTCTGTCTAGCCGGACTCATCTGGCCGGCCCTCGCCCGCCAGCTCGCGCCAGCGGAAGCAGTGCACCGTGTGGTCGTTCACCAGGCCGACGGCCTGCATGAAGGCGTAGCAGATCGTCGAGCCGACGAAGCGGAAGCCGCGTTGCCGGAGGTCCTTGCTGAGTTGATCGCTCAGCGCCGTCCTCGCCGGTCCCTCGGACAGGGCTTGCCAGCGATTGACGATGGGCCGCCCGTCGACGAACTGCCAGAGGTAGCGATCGAACGTGCCGAACTCCTCCTGCACCCTCAGGAAGGCCCGGGCATTGTCGATGGCGGCCGCGATCTTGAGGCGGTTGCGCACGATGCCGCTGTCGGCCAGCAGCGCCCGCACCTTCTCCTCGCTATAGGCCGCGACCCTCCGCGGGTCGAAGCCGGCGAAGGCGCGACGGTAGTGCTCGCGCTTCTTGAGAATGGTGAGCCAGTTCAGGCCCGCCTGCGCCCCCTCGAGGATGAGCATCTCGAAGAGCCTCTGGTCGTCGTGGAGGGGCGTGCCCCACTCCAGGTCATGGTAAGCGGTCATCAGCTCCGAGCCCGCGCACCACTCGCAGCGGGAGCGCCCATCGCCAAACAGGGTATTGGCCAAGCTCAGTCCCTCCCAAGTGTGCCTGTTACTCGTCGCTCAGACTGGCTGACGACGGGTACTTCGCTTACCAATGATACGCTCTATGACGCTGCTGCCGCAACAGGTGCCACACCGGCGACCCGCCTCCAGGCCGACGCCCCGCCGGGCTCTAACCCGAAGCCAGCACCGACGAATAGCTCCTGCAAAGGCCAGCAGCAAGACATCTCAGCTGCCGCTTACGCGCCACAGACCCGGCCAGTCTCTAGGAGAGGGAGCGAATGGGAAAGAGTGCTGCAGCGACTGGTCGCTAAACTGGCCGGGCGCCTCGCCCGCGGCCGGGTCGGCCACGCCGTAGCGGTCGAGCAGCGTCTTGACGGCGTCGGTGTGGGACTGCTCGCTCTGGGCGATGTTTTGGAAGACCGGCAGGCCCCACTGCTCGTACAGGAACACGTAGACGTCGTGGGCGAGCTTCTCCTCCTCGCGCACGTATTGCAGCGAAGCAGTCTCCTCGGCGGTGAGGCTGGCGACGACCGTCGGCGCCGTCACCTGCCAGTTGATGCCGGCGCCCCCGCGCCCGGTCCAGGTGTTGGTGACCGCCGCCCGGCCCCCGGCAGCCTGTTGGTAGGCCGGGGCAGCGGCAGCGTAAGTCGTCGCGGTGGCCGTCAGGGCCAAGACCGCGGCCAGGGTCAGAAACGTCTTCTTCTTGTTTAGCATCCTTGCACCTCCCAGGGCTCTCTCTCGCCCTTGTTGAGATGAGTATAGACAACGGTTATGGGGACCAGGTGGATGGCGTGTGGAGAGTCTGTGGAAAGAGTGTGGTGTGCGAATCGCGGGCAGGCGGCCTCATGCCTTTGCACTAGCACCAGGTGGAGTGTATCCTTGCCCGGATGGTAGGTTCCAGTTGATCGGCTTGCGACGAGCGAGTGAGGAACACACCGGCCAGGTCGAACGTCGCGGGTTTCAATGCACTTAAATCTGTACACGAGCGCAGGCGACCCTGATGCGGATTTGCTTCGGGTGCCGGGAGTGGCCCAATGGGTCCAACAGCAGCATGCATCACACTCGGATTGCCGAGGTGGCATAGCTGGGAAGGTGGACGAGATGAAGACCTCAAACCTATGACACG